>JAJYOH010000437.1 GCA_021796315.1 Chloroflexota bacterium | reverse complement strand
GACTGGTGGAAATCGCTTTCGTCTTATTCGACGCCCGGCACAAAAATGTACATGATCCTTGGCCGCGTGAAAAACCCCGGCTTGTTCGAAGCGCCGTTTGGCTTGACGCTGCGCCAGGTCATCGATGATTTCGGCGGCGGGATGCAGGATGGTTCGAGATTTCAATTTGCGTTGTGCGGCGGCGCAGCCGGCACGATCGTGGATGAAAGCCTGCTGGATGTTCCGATCGATTTTGCTTCATCGCAAAAAGGAATCTCGCTGGGCGCGGGCGCATTCTTGATTTGCGATCAATCCGTTTCGCCGGTTGCGTTCCTGCGCGAACTGCTGCATTTCTTTGCGGCGGAGAGTTGCGGGAAATGCACACCATGCCGCGTTGGGACGTGGCGCTCGCTTGAAATTTTAGATCGCATGGCAAAAGGCAAAGGCATAAAAAGCGACATCCACGAACTCAAGACGCTTGCCGCGCTGATGCAAGACTCATCATTTTGCGGATTAGGCCAGTCAGTTCCGATTCCGATGAAATCCGCCCTGGAACATTTCGGCGCGGAGTTTGAAAAAACAGAATCGTAATCCGTAATTCGTAATGCGCAATTTACGGATCATGTATCACGAATTACGCATCACGACACTTGAGGTATATCATGTCAGTTAACATCACCATCAACGGACAATTCATTCAAGCCAAAGAAGGTCGAACCATTTTGCAAATTGCGAAGGAACATGGTGTTGAGATTCCAACGTTGTGCTACCACAAAGATTTGTCCCCCACCGGCAACTGCCGCATGTGCGTGGTCGAGGTCAAAGGCGGAAGATTCCTGCAGGCCGCCTGCGTCACCCCGGTTTGGGAAGGCATGGAGATTCAGACTCACAGCGAAAAAGTTTTACATGATCGTAGGTTAACTTTGGAGTTGATGCTTGCCAATCATCCGCAGGATTGCATTACCTGTGACGTCAGCGGCGAATGTGAGCTACAAGATCTTGCTTATGAATATCAGGCACAGGCGCCAGCCTGGGGAAGCAAAGGCACGCGCTATCCCGCAGACAGCGATCCGAATCCATTTATTCGTGTGGACATGAATCGCTGCATTTTGTGCCGCCGCTGTGTGTCGGCCTGTGCAGAGATCCAGGTGCGCGAAGTGTGGGGTGTGTCCAAGCGCGGCTTCGACGAGAAGATCGTCGCCGGCGCGGATGTGCCCATGCTGGAAGCGCGCTGCGAATCCTGCGGACAGTGCGTCGCGTATTGTCCGACCGGTGCGCTCTCGAACAAATTAAATTATGGAACGGCACGCGCGCATCAGGTGACTAAAGTCACCACTACGTGTTCGTATTGCG
Source organism: Chloroflexota bacterium (assembly GCA_021796315.1). The sequence goes on along the minus strand of JAJYOH010000437.1, from coordinate 4,055 downwards.
GGGTGGGTTGTCAGTTTGATCTGCTGGTGAAGAACAATAAAGTCATCGGTGTCTCATCCAACCCGAATGCGCAGGTCAATGGAATGGCGTTGTGCGTGAAGGGACGTTATGGTTACGATTACATTCATCATCCGGATAGATTATTGAAACCGAAGGTCAGAAGATATTTGTTAGAAGGAAAGAAGAAAGAAGAAAGAAGCGGCTCAAATTGGGACTGGGTCGAAGTTGATTGGGATACCGCGCTCAACATCACCGCCAAGAAATTAAGCGAAGCGCGTGATACTCATGGCGCGGACAGCATCGGCATTCTCACTTCAGCCAAATGCCTGAACGAAGAAAATTATTTGATGAACAAACTGGCGCGGCAGGTCATCGGCACGAACAACATTGACCACTGCGCCCGTCTCTGACACTCCAGCACGGTGACCGGTCTGGCCGCCTCCTTCGGCTCGGGCGCGATGTCCAATTCAATGGACGATGTCGCTCAACAAGCAAAAGCATTCTTCATCATCGGATCAAACACGACCGAGCAGCATCCCGTCTTCGGAACAATGCTGCGGCGCGCAGTCAAATTCCGCGGCGCGAAATTAGTCGTGGCTGACCCGCGCAAAATCGACATCACCGAATTTGCCACGCTGCATCTGCGTCACAACCCCGGCACGGATATCGCCCTCATCAACGGCCTGATGTACATCATCCTTGAAAAAGGCTGGGAGAATAAAAAGTTCATCGCGGAAAGAACGGAAGGCTTCGATGAATTCAAAGCTGCCGTGATGCAATATCCGCCGGCAAAAGCCAGTGAGATCACAGGCGTGCCGCTCGAACAACTTTATGAAGCCGCGCAGATCATCGCCGCCAACAAACCCAGCGCGGTGATTTGGGCAATGGGCATCACACAACACATCTCCGGCGTGCGCAATGTGATGGACCTCGCCAACTTCCAAATGCTGCTCGGCAACATGGGCATACCCGGCGGCGGAGTCAACCCGCTGCGCGGACAAAATAATGTGCAGGGCGCGTGCGACATGGGCGGACTGCCGAATGTGTTTCCCGCGTACCAGCCGGTTACTTCGCCGGAGATGATCGAGAAATTTGCAAAGGCATGGGGAACTTATGAAAGAGGAAAGAACAAAGAAGATGGCAACGAAGATTCCTTCATCTTTCATCTTTCTTCAAAGGTCGGCATGACCGCCACTGAAATGATTCCCGGCATTCTCGAAGGCAAGACCCACGCGCTCTACATTCTCGGCGAAGACCCGGTCATGTCCGACCCCGATACAAACCACGTTCGCAAATGTCTCGAGGCGGTTGACTTCCTCGCCTTGCAGGAAATCTTCCCATCCGAAACATCCGCGTACGCCGACGTGCTTCTGCCCGGCGTTTCATTTGCGGAGAAGACCGGCACTTTTACAAATACTGAACGACGCGTGCAGATGGTCCGGCAGGCGATTGAACCGCTCGGGGATTCGCGTCCGGATTGGTGGATCACTTCCGGGATTGCGAAACGCATCTTAAACGCGACCCCCAAGCGGGTCCAGACCGAAGCGCCTTTCTCAAGCTGGGACTATCGCGACACATCCGCCATCATGTCCGAGATCAACGCGTTGACTCCATCCTACGGCGGCATCACGCACGCGCGGCTCGAAGCGGGCGAACGCCTGCAATGGCCCTGCCCGACTCTCGACCATCCCGGCACGCTGGTGTTACACACAAAACAATTCACACGCGGCAAAGGGAAATTCGCGCCGATCGACCATGTGCCGCCCGCCGAAGAACCGACCGATGATTACCCGATGGTGTTGAGCACGGGCCGCGTGTTGTATCACTGGCACGGCGGACAAATGACTCGCCGCGCAAAAGGCTTGATGCAAGTCTACGGCGAAGCGCTGATCGAGATGAATCCATTCGATGCTGAAAAATTAGGGTTGAATGGAAAGCAGATCGTGCGCGTCACTTCGCGCCGCGGAAGCATTGAAGCCGAGGCCTGGGTCACAGACCGCGTGCCGCCCGGCATGGTTTATGCAAACTTTCACTTCCCTGAAGCCTCGGCTAATGAATTGACCATCGCCGCGCTCGACCCGGTTTCAAAAATCCCGGAGTACAAGATCGCGGCAGTCAAAGTGGAGTTGGTTTAATAGCTTGAATTTGCTATACTGATTACAACAAATTTCACCACGAGAGGAGACAGGAAGATGGCAACCGTCAAACAATTGATCGATGCCAAAAAGGATGAAACCAATTATTCCATCGCGGCTGATGAAACGGTCTTACGCGCTTTGCAGATCATGGCCGAAGCGAATATCGGCTCAGTGCTGGTCACTGAAAAAGACAAGATCGTTGGCATCTTTACCGAAAGCGATTACGCCCGAAAAGGTGAAATCATGGGGCGCGTCGCAAAAGAAACGCCGGTCAAGGAAGTGATGACAGGTAGTATGTACACTGTGACGATGGACACGTCTGTTGAACAGTGCATGGCGTTGATGAAGAAATACCGCATCAGCCACCTGCCTGTCGTCGAAAATGAACAATTAGTGGGCCTGGTCTCGATGACCGATGTAATGCACTCGGCGGTCTCAGATCGAGAGAGCGAGATCAAAGGGTTGGAGAACTACATCCTGGCATCTGGCTTTGTGAGTTAACAGCAGAATAAATTTCAGATCAAACAAGTCTTGCAAATCATCCAATGATTTGCAAGACTTTATATTTATCATGCAACAGCCACGCGATACATCCCAGACTATTTGGTAAAATCACTCGCATGTTTCGCAGTTCAACCCATATTTCACGCGCCATCTTTTGCATGATTCTTTTTTCGCTTTGCCTTTCGGCCTGCTCAACCGCCGCATCCAATGCGACTCCATCCCCCACTTATGATCCATTTGTTCCGCTCGCCGGGACATCGCTCGCAACCGGGCAAAATACAACATCCTCGCCGGCGCCCACGCGGACTCCCGGACCGACACCGACCAAAGCGCCTCTTTCAGTCGTCATTCCAACCCACGATCCCAATCTGCCTTTGACCACGCCCACGCCGGACACGCTCAGAAAACTGCCAACGCCGCGCGTCAATGCAAATGAATATGCCGTTCAGGCTGGCGACACGCTGGGGTCCATTGCCCAGCAGTACGGGGTCAGTGTGGATGCGTTGATGCAGGCAAATAAGATGACCGATGCGAACACACTCGCCATCGGGCAGACGCTCACCATCCCGGCGCCCGAGCCAGGCACGCCCGGCCCATCCTTCAAGATCATTCCTGATTCGGAATTGGTCTATGGTCCGGCCAGCGCGCAATTCGATGTTGATGCTTTCGTCAAAAATCAAAACGGTTATCTTGCGGCCTACACACAGGATGTCGGCAATGAGACTTTGACCGGCGCACAAGTTATCGCGCGCGTTTCACAGGATTATTCAGTTAATCCACGTTTGTTACTGGCATTGCTTGAACACCGCAGCAACTGGGTTACAAACGCCGATCCGGCCCCGGGCTCGATTGATTATCCGTTGGGTTTCGTCGAACAAAATCATCAGGGCCTATATCATCAGTTGGCGTGGGCGGCCAATGAACTCAATCGCGGATTTTATCTGTGGCGTGTCAACGCTGTCAGCACGTGGGTGCTGGCCGATGGAAGCGTGGCGCCGGCCGATCCTTCCATCAACGCCGGGACAGCGGGCATGCAAAATCTTTTTTCAAAGCTCGACGATCGCGCCGCGTGGGATAACGACGTGATCGCTTTCGGTCTTTTCAAAACTTATTTCTTTTTGTTCGGCAATCCATTCGACATGGCGGTCGAGCCATTGATCCCATCCGGGCTGACTCAGCCGCTGATGCAGTTGCCTTTTGAACCTGGCGTGGCGTGGGCTTTCACCGGCGGCCCGCACGCCGGTTGGGATTCCGGTTCGGCCTGGGCTGCGCTCGATTTCGCACCGCTGGATGGCGCGGGCTGCGCGGTCAGCGGCCAATGGGAGACTGCCGTTGCCAGTGGGTTTATTATCCGCGCCCATGACGGCGCAGTCATCGAAGACCTGGATGGCGATGGCTATGAACAAACCGGTT
>JAJYOH010000034.1 GCA_021796315.1 Chloroflexota bacterium | reverse complement strand
CAGTGAGGCAGGCCGCAGCGCGTGCCTTTGGAGAAACGAAAGACCCCCAGGCCCTGCCCTATTTAATGCAAGCCCTGCGTGATTCATTCTGGTGGTATGAACGCGAACAAACTGCCGACGACTTATTGTGGGCCATCGAAGCAATCGGCCCTGCGTCCGTTGACCCGCTTATCGAAGCGCTCAGCGATTCAGAAGGAACCGTCCGCAAATTTGCGGCGCGCATGCTTGGACAAATCGGCGATGAGCGGGCGATCGAGTCATTGGGCATGGCAATCTACGATCTGCATTTTGATGTGGGACAGGCCGCAGCCGAGTCGCTGGCCCATTTGGGGACGTCCAGCCTTCCGGTCCTGAAAGAAGCGTTGGCGCATCCCGAAACAACCATCCGCGAACATGTTGTCAGCGCCCTCGGAAAAATCCAGCACACAAGCGTAGCGCCATTGTTGATCGATGCGCTGAATGACCCGGAGCGCATTGTCCGCAAACAGGCGATCCAATCGCTTGGGGAATTACGCGACCCGCGCGCGACTCGCCCGTTGCAGGAAATTGCATCCAATCGCGTTGACCGTGAAATGGCGGCGCTGGCAAAACAGGCAATACAAAATATTGGATAGCAAAGCGGAATGGACCCGGAAAATCCATTCCGCTTTTTGATGGATTCTATCGCATCAACACTTTTTATTTGGTGTTATTAACTCCAAATTCAAACTTTATACTCTCTACCGTACATCACAAGATTTCTACCGCGAAGAACGCAAAGATTTAAAGGCTTTTCTTGGCGAACTTTGCGTGCTTCGCGGTTCAATTTTTTGGCTTGTACGGTAAAGAGACTTTATAAAAAAGGAGAATGTATGAATACCCTGATTATTGTTCTTCGTTTTATTCATATCGTGAGCGGAGTCTTTTGGGTTGGCAGTTCGATCTTTCTGGGCGTTTTCATTTCCCCCGCTGTCAGCGCAACCGGTGAAGCGGGACAAAAATTCATGGCCCATTTGATCACCAAAAGTCGTATGGTCATGCGCATCACCGTCGCGGCAATTTTAACGGTACTGGCTGGCGGATGGTTGTATTGGATAGACTCAGGCGGCCTGACATCGGGCTGGACAAAATCGGGGCCCGGCCTGGGGTTTGGCATCGGCGGTCTTTTGGCGCTCGTTGGCTTGTATTTTGGCATCCTGGTCGGTCAGAACACTACCATCCTGGGAAATCTTGCGGCACAGATACAAGGCAAACCAACAGACGAACAAATGAATAAGATACAAGCAGCGCAAAAACGACTCAGTGTTGTGGGTCCCATCAATACCAGCGCATTGATCCTTGCATTGATTTGCATGGCAACTGCACGTTACTGGCATTTCTAAAAAAACGTCCAGCAGTTCAAACTGCTGGACGTTTTTTATTTGCGCCGTTTGCTTTTCAGCTTCGGATTTTTAACTTCACCCTTTGGCTCATCAACTTCCCTGCGCTCGTGTTCATGCGCCTCAGCCCGGACTTCCGACCTGCTTCCCTTATTTCCACTCACCGCCCAGCCGATAGCGGCGATCAAAAAGAAAAATCCCATCGCCCACAACAACATCCACGAAAGACTGCTATCAGGTCCAGACTCGGAAAGAATACGAAGTGCCAACACATCTGCCTCCTTTGGAATATACTTGTGCCACTATAAGTGAAAACCGGAAGCATGTCAATTATCGAAGATGTTGAACAATAAAAAGATGGTCGCCTGTAAAAGCGACCATCTTTTTTTCTTTATCAAATTTTATTCGATCCAGGTTGTTCGATCTTCAAATCCCGGCCTGCTTGCGGACTCAGCCGCAAACTCAGGATAGCCGATATAAATAAACCCAACGATATGCTGGTCTTCGGCCAGGCCAAAAAACTTCTTGACATTTGGATCGCGCGCCCATTCGCCGGTGCGCCATTGCGCGCCCAGTCCTTCGGCTTGTGCAGCCAGCAAAATATTCTGACAGGCCGCCGATGCCGCGGAAATATTTTCGATCTCAAGCACCTTCGGCTCGGAAGGTTTGTCCACGCCGACTGCGATCACTACCGGCGAACGCAGCGGCAAGCTCCGGGTTTTGTCCAAAGCTTCGGGCGGCAGATCCGGCTGACGGTCGTGTTGCGAAGCGGCCATCACGTCGCCTAATCTATTGCGTCCATTTCCGGTCAGCACAAAAAATCGCCACGGTCGAACTTTATAATGGTTCGGCGCCTGCACAGCCGCATCGAGCAATTTCTCGATCAATTCGCGCGATACTGGTTCCTGCCTGACCTTCCCCACTGAGTGTCTTTGATGAATGGTTTCTAGTGTGTTCATGGTTCCTCTGTTGTCTTGATACAATGGGAGCGCAAAAACTTACGGAGGCTTATGAAGATTTTTTATTCAGAAAATCATCGCCAGCACAACCCGCCCTTTGAAGTTTTCGACGGCGGCCAGCGCGTGCCTTATCTCGAAAATCCCGATCGCATGGATAAAATCCTAAACGCGTTACGCTCGACAGATTGGGCGGAAGTCATCGAGCCTAACGATTTTGGGCTTGACCCAATTCTCGCCGTGCATGATACAGATTACATTCATTTCCTCGCCTCCGGCTTTGACGAGTGGCGGGCTGCTGAACCTGAAGTTGAATCGGCAACTGACAACTCCGCCTTCCTGCCCGCGACATTTGCATTAAGAAGAACGCCGCGTGTTCCAAAATCTTTATTGGGCCGCGCCGGATATTACATCATGGATTTGAGCGCAGTCATCGTCAGCGGAACGTATCAGGCCGCATTATCTTCCGCGAATTGCGCGTTGAGCGGCGCAAAATTTATTTTTGAATCGTCCAGCGTCAATCATCCATCGTTTAGGCGAAGCGGCGTCGCGCCGCTATCGCCTGCTTCGGCGACGCGCGTCGCCGAAGCCGCATTTGCGCTTTGCCGCCCGCCCGGACATCACGCCGGAAAAGATTACGGCGCGGGTTATTGTTTTATCAACAATGCGTCGGTCGCGGCCAATTATCTTTCCGCAAAAGGTAAAGTCGCCGTGCTCGACATCGACTACCATGCTGGCAACGGCACGCAGGATATTTTTTACGATCGCGCCGATGTGTTGACTATTTCAATTCACGGAGACCCCGATTTTGAATATCCGCATTTTATCGGTTTCGTTGATGAGATCGGCGCAGGCAATGGACTTGGTTTCCATCGCAATTTTCCACTTCCTGCCGGAACAGATGACAAAAAATATTTATCCACGCTGGATGAAGCGATTGAAATGATCCGTGATTTCGCGCCAAAATATCTTGTCGTTTCCACCGGCATGGATATTTATGAAAACGATCCGCTCGGAAAATTCAGGATCACGCGTGAAGGGATCCGAGAAATTGGGAAAAGAATTGCGGCGTTGAATCTTCCATCGCTGATCGTAATGGAAGGCGGTTATGCAAATAACGCGCTCGGCGAAAATATTGTCGCATTGCTGGGCGAGCTTATAAAGGAATGAACATTTACGGCTTTGTTGGTTTCGGACACTTGAAGCCCACAGAAAAACATTGGCAAAGCGTGGAGCAGAAAACCTGGCCCAGCTGACTGCAAGTATCGGCGTTCAAACTGCAAACGTTGGGGCAAACCAGGGGGCTCACGCTTTTCGTCTGAGTTTGAACATTCAACGCACTTCCGCCCGGCAGGCAGACATAATGTCCGCTGGTATCTTCGATGAAAACTTTCCCCACCGGACAGGCGGGATAATTCGCGCCCACTCCCGGCGGGTTGACACAACAATTATGCACAGGATCATAATAGGTCCCGGCCAGACATTGCAAAGCGCTGGTTGATTTCCCCGTCCAATTGCAGAGACCCGTCGCCGCGTCAAGTTGATAATTATTGGGACAGGATGTATTTGTAATTCCCGAGTATGTACAATTGGTTGTCATGATGGCTGTAGATGAATTCATGCACTTGAATTGCAGCGGAAAGGATCCCGGCGTACCGGAAACGACTTTGCAGCCCGATACTCCACCGATGGACGCATTGGGATCATTGGAGTGGTCATCTTTAAAAGTAACAATGGAGCCGCCGCCCAACGAACAAGATTGTGCGATGGAATCAATCGAAATGACCGGACAATCTGTTGTGACAGACGAAAGAGCAGAATCATCGGCTACCGAAACCAACTGACACGATGGAGCAAAGTAAGTCGGATCATTGACAACGCAGCGGAATCCCAGGTCGCGGCGATGCTCTCCCGGCGAAGCGAAGGAACGGACGTAAACCGGTATCTGCGCCGGGTTGCTTTTATAACCGGACGAACGAATCACGCGCGCCTTGCCGGAATCGGGGCCGGTCGGATCTTGCGATTTTGAATCTTTATAATATAAAGCGTCATACCAATCGGCCACCCATTCGTAAACATTTCCCTCCATATCCAGCGCGCCGTAATAACTTGCGCCTTTTGGATATTTGGTCACATCTGTGGAATTTCCCGTGCAATTATTGAAGTTCAACAGATCGCAAGTCGGGTCGTTATTCCCCCAGGGATATTTATTTCCATCGGGTCCGCGCGCCGCTTTTTCCCACTGCGCCTCCGTTGGCAGACTGGCATTGACGAAACTGCAATAGGCCTGCGCTTGTTCATACGTGACTCCAACGACCGGATCGCTCTGCGATGCAAAATCAGTGTATCCAAGATCGTCAATTTGATTCGGAGGCGCGCATTGACCTCGCGCAACGCAGATCGAATATTGTTGATTCGTAACCTCGTTGGCATAAATCCAATAATCGCTTAACTCAACAGTGTGAGTCGAGCGATCAGAATCCAGGCCCATGGTGAACGAACCAGCAGGCACCGCCACAAGAGTCGATCCGTCCACGTAACTGAACTTTGATCCGACCTGCATCGGCATGGACAAATCAAGCGGCACAAGAGTCGGGACGCGCGTGGGCGGAATTGACGTGGGCGCTTCAGGGGTTGTGTTCGGAATACAGGAAACCAAAAACAACGTAATTGAAACAAACAAAATAATTTTCTTCATGAATATCTCGCAAGGGGAATTATATCCCTCATGAAATCTTATATTGTCATTGCGAGCCGTCCTGCCTGCACAGTGCCGCCCTGGAAGATCACCAGGACAGGCAGGCACACGTGAGCGTAGTCGAAGGATGGCGAAACAATCCCCAAATCGAACAAGAGATTGCTTCGCTCACCTGCACTTGCAGCGCAGGTGCAGGTGTTGCTCGCAATGACGTAATCTTTTGAGTGAAAGTATAATGAGATATGTTTCAAACTTTATTGAGCAACAATGGAGGCGAGAACATGAAACGAATTCTCATCGGCCTTTTTATTCTGACTCTTCTTCCCGCTTGTGGAACATCAAACGCTATCGCGCCAACGTCAACAATTGTCAATGCGTTGCCCACCCCGCCGTTTGACGTTCCGACACAGCCCGAAACGCCCACACCAGATGCCACGCCCGCCAGCGAGCCGACCAAGCCCCCCGAGCCGACGGCAACGCCCACCGAAACCCCCACGCCGGAAGTAAAGCAGTTCCCGGTCTGCCAGATTGAAAATTTCCGTGATTGCCCGATAACCGTGGATGATTTATTCAACGGCAATTATCTAGCCTGGCTGAACACTCTTTCCAAGCCTTTTGACCAATCAAAAATTAAGCAAGTGCCAATGGAAGTTATGTACGGCGGCCTTATTGTTTACGATACTAAAACTGCACCAAATTTTAGAGACCCGGCAACGGCGCCCTTTAGAAGGGATGTTACGGCCGGTTATGCTTCCTATCAAGGTATTGACTATATTGTTATGCCCGTTGAATACTTTGACCCGAAGCATCCCGATAAAAACCAATGGGTGATAACTGTTTACTCCATGTATTGGCCCGGACACAATCAAGAGAGTGTTAATAAAAAAACGCCATTATTTATCGATCCTTGGAGAAAATATATGAAAACTACACCCATATATAACAATGACATTAATGACCAACAGGCTGAAGATCCTCTGGTTAAGATGACATTTGATAATAATCCGGATATGGCAGAGAGATTTGGCAGATTCATTAGCGGGGAGGATATGGGGGCGCTTAGCAAACCCGGAATTGTGGTATTAAATTTAATGACAATCCCCAATGGCCATTGGCTTGAGTAGCGTTCAGGTTTTACTTGAAATTTTTAATTATTAGCTCCATACTTAGAAGTATCAATGAATGATGATACTGCTGCAAAAATTGAGAGAATTGGCTGGAACTTTATTAAGTGGACAGCCGGACTTGTAATAGTTTTTAGTATTCTCGGCGTTTTCTTCTGGATGTTTTTTTACTCAACATATTTTGCCAACCTTTCTTTTATTATCCCCCTTAGAAATTGGTATCAAAACACTTACTGGAAGGCAGAATCGCTTGTATCTAAGCCTGTCAGGGTTTATCCTCTTTTTGACCCGGTTTACACAATCTCTGTAGACAAAGCGGACGTGGCCGGCGCTTACACATATTCGCTTTGGGGGGTGGTCTCACGGATGGATGCGGGCAACAAGGCAATTTATATTCTTGGCAGCGACGGCAGGGAGTATATATTCATATCGAATAATTATGCTTTTAACTTTACCGGCCCGGTAAGCAAGGATTTTGGCCAAGATGGAATAGCCGCATTCAAGGGCGCCAAAGTATTGGCAGTGTGGCAGGACGCAAGAAGCCTATATGCAATAAAAAAGGCGTATGATCAAAATAAGACGGCGCCGATCAATCAAAACACTGTCGGGGAAAACCTGACATTTAAAATATTTAGCAATTAAAAATAACAATGAAGCGTTTATTTACTGTAACTTTGATTGTGTTTGGGCTTTTGGGAATTTTTTTGTGGGCGGGAGCTACCACAGCCAAAGCTCAGTGGTGCCCCGTGTGTGATTTAACAGGCGCTGGTAGTAATTGTCATACAAATCCTATCACAGGTGTCACAACCTGCACATGCTCAGCAGCCGACAAAGGCAGTATGTGTGGTGCAAGCTGCGCTTCCGGATATTATCCCTGCCAAACGGCTGGCGGCTGTTGCCCGACCGGGAGCGGGGGCGGTAGTACGAATTTTTCTGTTACGGATTATTGCTCTGAACGAAACCTAAAAACTGTGTGCGGACCACTTGGAAATATTTGGCAGAATTATGGCATAACATGGCGCTGTGCCCCAAACTTATGGAACTGTAGGAATCGTCAACCGGGTGCGTTAATTGGACAGAGTCTTTGTGATGGTGAGCGGAAGAATAAGATTGACTGCCAAACAAATTGCTGGTGCGAGTCACTTAACCCAACGGGGTGGTACGATTCGGCAAGCTGTACAATTAATACCGGATGGGCCTGCGATGCCAGTCAGTTTAATCAGCCGCTTTTTGTAAATTTTTATACAGACCCGGGACTTACAAATTACATAGGCTCCACATACGCGAATCAAACCAGGCCGGACGTTGCTTCAAGCTGCGGCGGCGACCCGAATCATGGATTCAAATTCAGTATGCCGCAAATTTTTAATGACGGATTAAGTCATAATATCTACGCCCTGGCCCAAAATATTGGAGTCGGTTCAAATACAATTTTAAGCGGGTCGCCAAAAACCATAAATTGCGCTCCGCCAATGGTTTCTGCCTGGTGGCAGGTAAAAGACGGGGATGCAGAAACAAATGTCCCTGTTTTTCAACAGGGACATTTTCTTCTTTCCACTTCTACGGTTTGCTATTTGCGTTTTGCAGTCTTCGCCTTCTTCGGCGCGGCTTTCTTCCCCTTCTGGGACGATGTTATAACTTTCTTCACTGCTTTTTTAGCAACAGCTTTCTTCCCCTTCGGGGACGATGTCGCAGGCTTCGCCGCATATTTCAAGGCGACATGCGCCGCGGCAAGTCTCGCGATCGGCACGCGGAATGGCGAGCAGGAAACATAGTTATTGCCGATCACGTGGCACCATTCAATGGATTCAGGGTCGCCGCCGTGTTCGCCGCAGATGCCCACTTCCAGCGCGGTGCGAGTCGAGCGGCCATCTTCCACAGCCATCTTCATCAGGCGTCCAACGCCGTCGCGGTCAATCGTCTGGAAGGGATTCTTCGGCAGAATGCCTTCCGCAACATACGTGACGAGGAAGTTGCGCTCGGCATCATCGCGCGAATAACCGAAGGTCATTTGAGTCAGATCGTTCGTGCCGAACGAGAAGAATTCAGCATGACCGGCAATTTCCGCAGCAGTCACAGCCGCGCGCGGGATTTCGATCATCGTGCCGAATTTGTAATCAAACTTGACTTTCTTTTCGCCCATCACGGCCGCGGCGATTCGGATCAATCGCGGCTGGATCCACTCCAACTCTTTGACCGTTCCCGTCAGCGGGATCATCACCTCAGGCTTGACCACGATGCCGCGCAACGTGCAATCCGCAGCGGCTTCGAAGATGGCGCGCACCTGCATCTCGACGATCTCCGGCATGGCAATGCTCAAGCGCACGCCGCGCAATCCCATCATCGGGTTGGACTCGTGCATACCCTTGACGGCATTCAGCAAATGTTCCTTTTCAGCAAGTCCGGCGGTCTCGCCTTTGACGCGCATGGTGATGACTTCTTCAAGCAGGGCTTCTTCCGAAGGCATAAATTCGTGCAGCGGCGGATCGATCAAGCGGATGATGACTGGATAACCATCCATCGCTTCAAACAGGCCGTCGAAATCCTTGCGCTGATATGGCAGAAGCAGATCGAGAGCCTCGGTTCGCTCCGCGCTGGATTCGGACAGGATCATTTTCTGGACAATAGGCAGCCGCTCCGGTTCGAAGAACATGTGCTCAGTCCGGCAGAGTCCGATACCAACCGCGCCGTATGAGCGAGCGCGGCGCGCGTCCTTGGGATAATCGGCATTTGCCCAAACCTGCAAACCGCGCGTCGGCCAGCCCTTTGGCGCAGCGCGCATACCATCACGGGCACAAACTTCATCAGCCCATTTGAGCAACGTCAACAGATCGGTCTGCTCTTCGATGCTCGGCTCAACGGTCGGGATTTTTCCAATAAAGACATTGCCGGTCGTGCCATCGACAGAGATCCAATCGCCCTCTTTGACGATTTTGTCCTCGACCGACATCAAACGTTTTTCAAGGTCGATCTTGATCATGGATGCGCCCACCACGCACGGAATACCAAACTGGCGGGCAACCACAGCCGCGTGAGATGTCGCGCCGCCTTCACTGGTCAACACACCTTTGGCTGCGATCATACCGTGCACGTCATCCGGCTTGGTAAACGGGCGGACCATGATCACATCCTGTTTACTTTCCTTTGCCATTTTCTCGGCAGTATCCGCATCAAAGTAAACCTGGCCCACAGCCGCGCCCGGCGAAGCGTTCACACCCTTGGCGTATTTCTCAGCCTTCTTCAGAGCGTTCTCGTCAAACTGCGGATGCAAAAGTGTATCCACATCTTCCGGACGAACGCGTCTGACCGCGTCTTCGCGCGAGATCAGGCCTTCGTTCGCCATATCCACCGCGATCTTGACCGCCGCCTTGGCTGTCCGTTTGCCGTTACGCGTCTGGAGCATCCACAACTTGCCGCGCTCGATCGTGAACTCAACATCCTGAATATCCTTGTAATGCTTTTCCAGTTTGGACGTGATACCCATGAACTCGGTATAAGCCTGGGGCATATATTTTTTCAAGTGTTCGATCGGTTCCGTGTTACGAATGCCGGCCACAACATCTTCGCCCTGCGCATTGAGCAGATAGTCACCCAGCATCTTTTTGTCGCCGGTCGACGGATCGCGCGTGAACGCCACGCCCGTTCCGGAGTCATCGCCCATATTTCCGAATACCATGGTCACGATATTGACCGCGGTTCCCAGATCGTGAGGAATCGCTTCGTGGTTTCGATAATCAATGGCGCGTTTTCCATTCCAGGATTTGAACACTGCTTCAGTGGCAAGTTCCAACTGTTTATATGGATCCTGCGGGAAGTCAAACCCCTTATGTTTTTTAACCGCCTGCTGGAAAACCGTGACCATTGCTTTCCAGTCATCCGCAGTCATTTCTGTATCAAGCTTGTAACCTTTTCTGGCCTTATATTCTTTCAAAGGTTCTTCGAATGCTTCATCCGGAATGCCCAATACCACCGCACCGAACATCTCCACCAAACGGCGATAAGAGTCATAGACAAAGCGCGGGTTGCCGGTCAGCTTCACCATTCCATCTGCAGTCGCATCCGTCAGACCGAGATTGAGCACCGTATCCATCATACCGGGCATGGAAAATTTTGCGCCTGAACGGCATGATACCAACAATGGATTCTTCGGATCGCCAAACTTTTTACCGGTTTTATTCTCGACCTGCTTTAACGCCGCTATTTCCTGTGTCCACATCCCTGCCGGAAATTTGCCCGCCTTTTGATATTCATTACACGCTTCGGTGGTCACTGTAAAAAACGGCGGCACCGGCACACCTGCCCGTGTCATATCCAGCAAGCCTGCGCCTTTCCCGCCGACAAGAGCCCTCACACTATCCCAGGTTCCACCGGCGGCTTTCTCTACATCTTTCACCTCATTAAAGAGGTAAACCCATTTCTTCATTTCAGCCTCCTGAAAATTTATAAAATATTAATTGTGAAATATTTTACCAAAAACGGGGCGTTTGCCCATTGACAAATATCACTTCAATCATATCAATCTGTAAATAACCTGCAAAGTTCAATTCCGCGTACTTCCATGATAATAGGCCTAGAGACAAAATGACAACAACTGTACTGACAATAGACGACGACGCTGCAATTACCGAATTACTGGGGATCATCCTCAGGAGCCAGGGATTCGATGTTCTTATCGCAAATGATGGTGAAGACGGTATTCGCATCATTAAAGATAAATCTCCGCAAGTTGTGATCCTGGATTTGATGATGCCCGGCATGGACGGCTGGCAGGTCTGTAAAGCAGTGCGCACTTTCAACAACATTCCCATCCTGGTGCTTTCTGCCCTCGATGATCCGGCCATCGTCGCAAGCATACTCGATGCCGGAGCAGACGATTATTTGGTGAAGCCGGTGCCGAGCGCTGTCCTCGTGGCGCACATCAACAAACTGTGCAGGCGGACGGGAGTGTTGAGACCGCCCGCAGACAATGTTCCCATACATTCCAGCACACATCCCATCTCACCTTGACGCATCAAAAACGGGACCCGCCAGCGGGTCCCGTTTTTCATCCTTAATCAACCTATAAAAGACTTCAAAGCATTGGCAACAACTTGTGGATTTTCCATCATCAGCATATGTCCCAATTCAGGCAGTTCAAAATAATGTGCGCCGGAAGCAATTCCCTTCATCTCGCGTCCGCGTTCAACTGAAATCAAGGCATCCGTATCGCCATGGACAATTACAGTCGGAGTTTTGATTGCCTTTAGAAGGTCAGTAGAATCCGGGCGTTCAGCCATTGCTTTGAGTGAGCCGATCACACCTGCCGCTTTTTGCCGACCAATCAAATCCCGTGCGAACGTTTGCACATGCCTATTCGCGGATAATTTTGGAGCCATCGACTCCGCCACTTGACCTACACCCTTCTCGGCAACCTCCACTGCGGATTTATAACGGCCTTCCCTGCGTTCCGGCGAATCTGCCGCGACCTGTGACGAGATCATCCCAAGTCCGGCCAAACGCTGGGGGTATGCGCGCGCAAAAGCCAGCGCCACATACCCGCCCATCGAGTGGCCTGCAACGATGGCTTTTTCGATCTTGAGATGATCGAGCAACCCGGCTATATCCGAAGCCAGATCAGAAACTGTATAAACAGACTCGACTTCACTCGATTGACCAAGGCCGCGCAAATCCGGCAGGATCAAATCAAAACCCTTTTCAAGCAAAGGCGTAACATCCTGCCAGGTTGTGTGATCGAGCGGATAACCGTGAATCAAAACAAGCGGCAGACCATGTCCACGCCGCTCAAAAGCCAGATCGAAACCGTTGACTTTAATTTTTTGCATTTTCACTTCCAATTTACGGCGACCTTCAATTTACTCCCAAGTTTCGAGTAATAATGAACGAAACCATTATCGCGCCCGAATTCATAAACGCGGCGCGTGATGTCCACATCGGCCTTGCAGTATTCAGCTACTTTATCCAATTCACCGGCGCGGAACCACTCTACGGATTGAATGCCGTCAGCGGTCTTCGTTGCGCCGAGGCAAGCCTTCGCCAGCGAATCAAGACTGATGCGAAATCCCAGCACGCGGAAAATATCGTCGAGCATATCCACCGAGCGGAAGCCTCTAAAATTCTCCTGCGGTGTGTAAGGCTGCAAAACCTGATAATCAAAATTTTTGATATTAAATCCGATCACTTTATCGGCAGATTTCAACTCGGCAACCAACGCCGCGGCATCCTTTTCCCAGTAAACCGAGAAATCATTTTTGGCAGTTGAGTAGGTTACCCCACAGGCCAGGAGCAATTTGGATGCACCGCGCCCGCCGACATCTTCGAAAAGTTTCTGCGTTTCAAGATCGAAGTAAACAAGATTCATTTTTGATTCTCCTGCAACCACCCGCGGCCAAACGCTAACGCGTCTTCGCGCGTGGAAACTTTGCCCGTGGCCTGCGCTTCACGAATCGCTTCGAGCAATTGGCCGACCAGCGGACCCGGCTGGATTATATATTCTTTTATAATGTCGTTGCCATCCATCAGACGAGGCGGCGCGACTGTTTCTTGCGGTTTTTCCCAATAATTCTCAAGCAGGATGCGCGCCACATCCAGGGCCGCGACCCAGGCCTCCTGGCTCAATGAATGACCACGCGTGCCGCGTAAATCTGCGAGGCCGAGCAGGACAAGGTCCACGCCGCCTTCGCCAGCTTCACGAAAGAAACGATAGATGGCTTTTCGCGACGGCTCTTTCTTTTCGCCCTCCATGCGGCTTGTGAAAAAATGAAAGCGCATGTGGTTCTCAATAATAATTTTTAACCGTTCGATTTCATCGTTGCTGAGATTGAACGCCTGCGCCCGTTCGGCTGTGACCCTTGCGCCTAATTGCTCGTGGTCGAAGAAGCGGATACGCCCCGACTCTTCCACGGACTTTGTGGCGGGTTTCGATATATCGTGATAAAGCGCGGCGAAGAAAAGCAGCGCGCGCATCGAACGATCTGTGTTCAGGGATTTTGCAAAGTGCTCAGCGAATTGTTCACGATAACGCCCGAGGCGCAGGGTGAGCAGGCCCGTGAGCATGTCATTGGTTTTCTCGGCATTGTATCCCGGCGCGAGATCGGCAATGAGTCCATCCAGATGCTGGATGACGCTCAAAGTGTGTTCCCAAACATCGTAAACGTGCGGCGCGGATTGTTCGACGCCTTTTAGTTGAGGTAGTTCTGGAAGCAGATAAGGAAAGACGCCCAACATTTCCAGCGCACGCAGGGACGCGTCCGGACGCGGGCCTTCGAGAATCTTGAACAACTCGTCGCGCTGACGTTCGGGAGATATTTTCGGCAGGAGGCTGGCGGCATCTTTCATCGCCTTGCGCGTTTCAAGCTCGATCTTGAATCCAAACGCGGCGGCCTGACGCACCGCGCGCAAAATACGAATCGGGTCATCGTGCAGCGAGGTCTCGGAACAGGCACGGATAACTTTTGCGCGCAAATCTGCCGCGCCGTTGAGCGGATCGAGGATGGTCTGTTTGTGAAGATCAAAAGCGATGGCGTTGATGGTAAAGTCGCGGCCACGAATATCAGAGTCGAAGGTCGAGCCTCGGAATGCCGCGAAATCTAAAATGTCGCGTAAACCGTTTTCGGCGGAGAGGATGACGCGGGCAGTGTCGAAAGATTCGTCGAGGATGTAGAAATCCGCTTTGAGGGCAGATGCGACGCGTCGAGCTATTGCAATCGCATTTTTGGGAACAGAAAAATCCAGGTCGTGTGAGATGCGATTAAGCAGCGCGTCGCGCACTGCCCCACCGACCAGATAAATTTCAGCATCGGGCAATGTGTCGCGGACAGAATCAACCAAAGGTGAAAAAGGAAAAGGCGATGACATGTAAATAATTTCAGGCGTTTCCTTGTGACGAATCTTTTGCGCAGCTTGAAGTGCCTGTTCGGGCGTGCCGCCCTGTGCGATGATCTTTCCCCACAAACGGGCAACCCAGCGTCCCGCATAAGAATTAGCGGACGGGTTTTCGTCATCCATCATCTTCGAACTATCATCGGGCATATCAAGCCGGTGGTTTGTATTTATCCAAATTTACAACGCCGACGAAAGTCAGGTTACGATAATACTCGTCGAGGTCAAGGCCGTAGCCAAAGACAAATTTGTTTGGGATGCTGAAGCCCCGGTAATGAATTGGAACAACCGCTTCACGCCGCTCGGACTTATCCAGCAAAGCGCAAACTTTGAGACTGGCCGGTTGGCGCGTGCTGAGCATTTCCAACACCGACGCGATGGTATGTCCGCTATCGATAATATCTTCCACGAGCAGCACATCTTTTCCGTTGATGTTGGTTTGCAGATCAAAAGTGACGCGTACGTTGCCGGTCGACTCACGCTTGCCCGCGCCGTAGGATGAAACCGCCATGAAATCCATCATGTGCGGAACGGTGATGTGGCGACTCAAATCGACCATGAACGGCACGCCGCCGCGCAGAATACAGATCAACAAAAGATTATCGCCCTGATAATCCGCGCTGATCTCCGCACCGAGTTCGGCGACGCGGGTTTGCAAGGATTTTTCGTCGATCAAAACTTCGGCGAGAATGTCGTGATAATCTTGCATTGATTGGTCTCACAAGTCTAACAGGTTTACAGGTCTGATAAGCCTGACAAGTCTTACAGGTCTCTTTATCTTGCTCAAGTGGTCTATCTTGCTCAAGCCGCCGTCCTCGGCGGCGGGGACGCCACTGAGAGCAGGCAAACTAACGCGGCACTTCGCACCGCTAACGCGGCACTTCGTGATGAACGCGGCAACGCGCTTCGTACAATTCCGATGCGCCGACGATCACCACCGGGTCATCATAACGCGCAGGCTTGCCATTGACCAGTCTCTGCGTGCGCGAAGCCTCGTCCCCGCACACCATGCAAATGGCGTGAAGCTTATCCACGTGTTCGGCGCGCGACATCAAAATCGGCATCGGTCCGAACGGCTCGCCGCGAAAGTCCATGTCGAGGCCGGCCACCAGAACGCGCACGCCGCGCTCGGCCAATTGCTGGCAAACATCCACGATACCGGGGTCGAAAAATTGCGCCTCATCCACGCCGATGACAGTTGTATCCTTGTCGATTTTGGTGAGAATATCCGCCGCTTTTTCAACAGGCAGCGCGTCGAAATTTGCGCCCGCATGAGAAGTCACTTTCTCGACAGCATAACGAACATCGATGGCCGGTTTGAAAACCTGAACTTTTTGCTTGGCAATCGTCGCACGCACCAGGCGGCGAATCAATTCGTCCGTCTTGCCGCTGAACATCGAACCGCACACAACTTCAATCGAACCGTGGGTATGTCTCACATCCGTCTCCCGTTGTTCCCTCATATCAATTATAACAAACAGGCAGATGCTTTCTGCATCTGCCTGCTGAAAGTGCAGGTGCTCTACCTGCACAAGTTTACCTGAGATTACATTTATTTCAAAGATTACGCACCGGCTTCGGCGGTGGTTTCAGGAAGGTTGTAGCCCATTGCTCGCAGCTTCTTCTTGATATCCACCAGTGACTTCTGGCCAAAGCCTTCAATCGCCAAAACAGCCATATCGCCTTCAGCCAACTTCGCAAGGAATTGACCGACTTCAGTAATGCCAGCTTTGGAAAGCGCTTCATTCGCGCGGGCCGGCATTTCCAACTCGGCGATGGCGCGTTCCGGTGAACTGCCGGCAACTTCCTTGGCTTTCTTCTTTTCAACGTAAGTCTGGCGGGCAGACAGTTTCTTGTAGAAGCGATCCACCTGGCCCTCAACGTCAATGATGCGGGACTCACCGCTAAAGAACGGATGGCAATTCGAACAAATATCGACGCGCAACTCCTTCTTGGTTGAGCCGGTCGTCCAAGTCTTGCCGCAGGAAGCACAAGTTACCTTGGCGTCCGGATAATATGTTGGGTGAATTTCAGCTTTCATTCTACTTCTCCGCTGGAATGACGTTCACACGCTTGCGACCACGCACAAGATCGAACATCACAACGCCATCCGCCGTGGCGAACAACGTATCATCTTTACCAGCATCCACATTTAGGCCGGGCTTGATCTTCGTGCCGCGCTGGCGGATCAGGATGTTACCGGACAACACAAACTGGCCCGCGTAGCGCTTGACGCCCAGGCGCTGGGCATTTGAGTCACGACCGTTGCGGCTTGAACTGCCGCCTTTTTTATGAGCCATTTCTACCTCTCTAATTACTTGCTCGACTTCTTAGCAGTCGACGATTTTTTATCTGTTGATTTCGCGGCGGGCTTGCCGGTCGAAGTTGACTTTTTGGCAGGCGCTTTTTCGGACTTTTTCGCCGGAGCCTTTTCAGTTTTCTTTACCGCTTCCTTCGCGGACTTTGCGGCGGGCTTCTCAGCTTTTGCCTTGGGTTCAGCCTTGGCCTTTTCAACCTTGACTTCGGTCTTCTTCTCAACCACAGGTTTTGGCTCGGCTACTTCGACCTTGCGTTCCTCACCTGCGCGCCCGATAAAGTCCACCATCAGCCGTGTATACTGCTGACGATGTCCACCGCGCACGCGAATGCGTTTCTTGGGGCTGTATTTAAATCGGAAGGCTTTCTCGCCGCGAAAATGATCAACGACCGTGGCCTTGACCAAAATTTCGCTCAAAGTCGGAGCGCCCACCAAATATTCGTCACCATCTGCCATCAACAGCACTCGATCAATATTGATCTTGTCGCCCTTTTGAGCAGACAGGCGGTCCACTTCGATCTTGCCGCCTTCGACGGCGCGGTATTGCTTGCCGCCGCTTTCAACAATTGCGTATCTCATTATTCTTTCTCTCCAGTCATTCACTTCGCCGCCCAGCCTGCGGGAACGATTTCATCCTGCGCACGCCGTCGGGGAAGCTGGGATTCATATTTCCGCCCCGGCATTCTTGCAGCCAGGGCAGAAGCGGACGGTATTATAACGGCTGGGTTAAGCCTTGTCAACGGCAACAGTAAAGTAAATTGGAATGAAAAACGGGCGAAAAAAATTTAATCGCGCCACATTCCACCAACCAACCGAATTGTGATTGACAAAGCACCTTCTATCATTTATGCTCATAAAAGCCGCACAAAGGAGGCTTCATGAAATACTTTGAGATGACCCCTGAGGAACGCAATCGATTTCTATGGTGGGCAATTCCTGCACTGGTGCTTGGCGTTTTGATTTCCTTCTTGATTCAGAAACCCATTATCGGCGTCATAAGATTGAACGATGCCATCAATGCATTCACAGCCAAAGATCTCATCACACAGATTACTTACGCACGCGAACATCCGGAAATCCGCGCTGTCGTTTTGATCCTCGACAGCCCCGGCGGCACAGTCGTGGACACCGAAGCCGTTTACATGGAACTCTCGCGTCTGCGCGAAACAAAGCCGGTTGTGACCTGGGTCAGCGGCATGGCCGCCAGCGGAGCTTATTATTTATCTTCAGGCACGGACTATGTTGTGGCCGTCCCATCCTCGGAAGTTGGAAACGTCGGAGTCATTGGTTACCTGCCAGCATCTCCGTTTGTCTTTGAAGATATCATTTCAACCGGACCTTACAAGCTCTGGGGATCGCCGCGCGATACCACCGTGCGCGAGATCGAGATGCTCAAACAAGGCTTTTATCAAGCTGTCGAACTCGGACGCGGCGACCGCCTAAAGATCGGCCCGGATGTTCTTTTGCGCGGACAGATCTGGCCCGGAAGCGAAGCCCTGCGCCTCGGACTCATCGACCAGCTTGGCTCCGAGACCGACGCGTATTATCGTGCCGCGAACATGGCGCATATCTGGAACTACAACATAAAAGATTTATACAATGCTGCGGTCGTTCTTCCAGGCGACACTTACGCATCCGGGTTTTTCCTGCAAACCAAAGACGGCGTGACTCTTCCTTATCCGTCCCGTCCGGGGTTGTACATGCTTTACATTCCGCAATTGCCCGCTGAGCAAAAATAGGAGGAAGCCATGAACCGCAAAACCATTACCATCGTTCTTGCATTGTTTCTCCTGCCCATCGTGCTGCGTCTCGCCTGGTATTTCCCCGGCTTCGACCTTCCGCGCAAAATTGCAACGCCAGATTATGCCAGCTTGAAAATGCCGGATGCGCCCATTTCCACACCACAGCTTGAAGATATCAAACAAGAAAGCGGTGTGGTGTTGCTGGATTATTCACACAGCAATCAGTTCAAGCCCAGCGAATTCCAAACGATGACCGATGCGCTGACCCGCCGCGGCGCGCGCGTTGAGACAAATTCAGACTCGGCGCAATTGGAATCGCAATTGAAGTATGCCAGTTCTTATGTTGTGGTTTCGCCCTCTGCCAATTTCACTGCCGATGAAACCCGCCTCATCCTGGACTTCGAACGGCGCGGCGGACGATTGGCCTTTTTCACCGATGCAACACGCGGCCTGCTTTACACGGATTACGTCAGCGGTTCGCCAGTGGTTCTGCCGGATACAGACATCGTCAACCCATTGCTTGAATCTTTTGGCCTCAGTTTCAACAACGATTATCTTTACAACCTCACTGACAATGAAGGCAACTTCCGCAACGTATTCTTCGAGCAGTTTGGAAAATCCGATCTGACGTGGGGCTTGAAAAAGATCACATTATACGGCGCTCATTCGCTGAAAACGGATTCAGGGTTGGCCCTGCTGGTCGGCAGCGGCAAAACTCTCTCGTCCGGCACCGACGCGACGCCCGGGAATGATCCGAAGCAGGGTTGGGCCGCGTCCGCTCTGAGCGCGGATGGAAACGTGTTGGCCGTCGGCGATTTCACTTTCATGCAAACGCCCTATAACACCGTCGCCGATAACAACACGTTCATCAACAACATCGCGGACTTTCTCATCGGCGGCACGCGTCAAGTCACGCTGTCTGATTTTCCATTTGTGTTCAAAGGATCAACGGCCAGCATCTTGCCGACATCCAATGTGCAGATGACGGCGGAGATGACCGGCGCGTTATCGCGTTTACAAATTGAATTAAAAACGCTGAATGTCGGCATGAAAATCAGCGAGACCGCATCGGATGGCGACATGATCGTGCTTGGCACTTTTTCGCCCAGCGACGATTTGACAAAATATACCGATGCTTTTAATTTAAAATTGGACGACACCAGCGAGTTCGTTGAAATCCCACAATTTGGAAAACTTGGCCGGGCCGGAAATGGAATCATATTATTCAGCGCAGGCAAAAGCGGCAACACAATCGTTTTGCTGGCCGACACGGTAACCGACCTGACAACCTTGATGGATACTTTGAGCAGCGGCAATCTTTCAGGCTGCTTCCTGCAAAATAACATCGGGGTGTGCAGCATTGGTTCAGGCGGATCGTTCTCAACTACTCCTGCATCTCCCACACCTGTTGAAAGTGAAACCCCAACGCCCGCAGGCTAGAAAGGAAAAAACGATGAACAAGGAACTTACTCAACTCGGTACTGTTTCAGGTTATCCAGCAAAACCAACCGGCAAAGGTCCATGGCCTGCCGTGATAGTCATCCAGGAATGGTGGGGACTCGATGCCCAAACCAAATCCATCGCGGACCGTGTTGCGGGTCTCGGTTATCTGGCCTTTGCGCCCGATCTTTATCACGGCGAACTGGTGCAACTCGGTGACGGTGATACTGCGATGAAACTGGTGCAAAAGTATGGCGCAACCGCGCTGACTGACTTGCAGAACCTTTACGACGTGCTCAAGAAGCATCCAGATTGCAACGGCAAGATCGGCAGTGTTGGCTTTTGCTACGGCGGACGTATGTCGCTTTCGCTCGGCATCACGCGCCCGCTGGATGCGATCTGCACTTTTTATGGCGGCGGAATGCAACAGGTCTTCGATCAACTACCCGCCATTAAAGCCCCGGTGCTTGGACTTTTCGGCGACAAGGATCAATCCATCCCGGTTGGGACGATAGAACAATTCGACAAATTGCTCGATGAGGTTGGCGTCGAGCATGAAGTGGTCGTTTATCCAAATTCAGGCCACGCCTTCTTCCGCGACAGCGACCCGAGTGTTTACAAACCCGAAGCGGCCAAAGATGCGTGGGAACGTGTGACAAAATTCTTCAACAAGAAACTGAATTAGAAATTTAACGCAAAGCCGCGAAGACGCAAAGGAACGGAGTTAAATTAACTTCGCGGCTTTGCGTCTTCGCGTTAAGTCTTTGAACGTTGACAAATCCCCCGCTCTCCTGTACCCTCGCTGCATGCTGACACCAAACCAGCTCGCCGTTATCGAAGCCTCGTTGACATCCAAGCTGTTTCTTCACGCCCCCGCCGGGACGGGCAAATCCACGGTCGGGGTCGAGCGGCTGAAATTTTTGCTGGCCAACGGCGTGAGCGGCGACTCGATCCTTGTCATCACGCCGCAGAGAACTTTGCAGGAACCTTATCTCGATATCATCCGCTCGCCCGAAAGGATCGCGGGCGGCGAAGCGACCCCGGCCACCGTCGGCGGTTTGGCGCGGCGCATGGTCGATCTGTTTTGGCCGTTGGCCGCTGAAGCCGCGGGCTTCGCGCATCCCGAAAATCCGCCCGCGTTTCTGACGCTCGAAACATCGCAATATTACATGGCGCATCTCGTCCGCCCGTTGCTGGACGCCGGATATTTCGAATCGCTGACGATTGACCGCAACCGGTTGTATTCCCAAATTCTCGACAACTTAAATAAATCTGCGGCGGTTGGATTCCCATACACCGAGATTGGCCCGCGTCTGGACTCCGCCTGGATCGGCGAGCCATCCCAACGCCGAATCTACGCTGATGCCCAAGACTGCGCCAACCGCTTCCGCGATTTTTGCCTGCAAAATAACCTGCTGGATTTTTCCCTGCAACTTGAAATCTTCCGGGATCATTTGTGGCCCAATCCAACCGTCAAAAATTATCTGACACAAACGTACCGCCATTTAATTTACGACAACATCGAAGAAGATATTCCGCGCGCACACGACTTGAT
>JAJYOH010000436.1 GCA_021796315.1 Chloroflexota bacterium | reverse complement strand
CTTGAACAACTGGATACTTTGCTCGATCGTTTGGAAGATGTACTTAAGTCTGTAAGCAGGACTTTGTAAAAGAAAATCTTTTTCGGAGAAGATAGATGGCTAGCGAGTTTGCAGTTGAATTACGCGGTGTAGTAAAAAAGTTCACCACACCCGAAGGCAATCAAATAGCAGCGGTGGATCATGTCACGATGCAGATCAGGAATGGTGAATTTTTCTCCATGCTCGGGTCTTCCGGGTGCGGCAAGACCACGTCTCTTCGTATGATCGCAGGCTTTGAATGGCCTACGGAAGGCGAGGTCTATATTGATGGAGAACCGCAGGGGCACAAGCCTCCATTTTTGCGGCCTGTGAATACGGTGTTCCAGAATTATGCTCTCTTTCAGCACATGACCGTTTCTGAGAACATTGCTTTCGGCCTCGAAATGGAAAAGGTGGAAAAGAAAGAGGTTGAACGGCGTGTTGGCGAGGCGCTGGATATGGTCAAGTTGAGCGGCATGGGCAGACGCAGACCCAAGCAGCTTTCCGGCGGACAACAACAACGCATTGCACTGGCGCGATCACTGGTCAAACGCCCGAAAGTTCTTTTGCTTGATGAGCCGCTTGGCGCGCTCGACTTGAAACTCCGCAAAGAGATGCAATTGGAACTCAAGTCACTGCAACAGGAAGTGGGCATCACCTTTATTTATGTGACCCACGATCAGGGAGAAGCGTTGACGATGTCGGACCGTATTGCCGTGATGAGCTATGGCAAGGTATTACAAACAGGTCCGGCGGTGGAAATTTATGAGCGCCCGACCAGCCGTTTTGTGGCAGATTTCATCGGGGAATCCAATTTTCTTGATGGAAAAATAAAGTCGATTAAAGGCAATCAGGCGCTTGTGGTGATTCCGGCTTGGAAGACAGAGTTAACGGGTATAGTGATGAGCCAGGTAAGTGTTGGAGATGATGCAATCGTTTCCATTCGGCCCGAAAAGATACGCTTGAGCGATGAGATGGGCATTAAGGAAAACAGTTTCGAAGCTGTGATCGTCCGGAGTACTTACATTGGTTCTGATACACACGTTTATCTGGACATTCGCGGTCAGCGCGTCAAGGTCTGGGATCAAAACCGCATTTCCACCGTCGATCCAGATGCGTATTACCGAAACGGCCAGAGGGTTTGGGCGACTCTGTTGCCCGAAAACACTCTGGTTCTGCCGAAGGATTAACTATGCTGAAGCGATTGCGCGAAAGTAAGTCTGCACAAGGTACCTTGTTGGTTGTCCCGACCCTTGTTTTCATGATCGGGTTGTTGATCATTCCTCTGTTGCTAACAGCAGTGGTGAGTTTTGGCCAGCGCACAACCGATGGTGGCGTAATTTACACATTTTCCCTTGATAACTACATTCGGCTGCTGGGTTACAGCACGAATTGTCCAAATGGTGCGCCTTCGTGTTTTGATTCGCTCTACCTTCAAATCCTATGGCGATCTCTGACGTTGGGTTTCAATACAACTGTCCTGGTGATCCTGATGGCCTATCCGCTGGCATACTATATTGCCAGGGCCCATCCCGGATGGCGCAATACCTTCCTGTTCCTGGTACTGGTACCCATGTGGACCAACTTTGTGATTCGCGTCTATGCATGGATGATGATCCTGCGTGAGCAGGGTGTTATCAACTCATTCCTTGGCTGGCTGGCTGGCATGTTTCACATACCGTTTACACCGCTCGGCATGTTGTATACACCCGGCGCGGTTCTGGTTGGAATGGTCTATGAGTTCCTGCCATTTATGATCCTGCCGATCTACACTTCGCTGGAGAAGATAGAAAATTCACTGTATGAAGCCGCGGCTGATTTAGGGGCGAATCCTTTCCGGACGTTCCTGCGGGTCACACTTCCACTTTCGATGCCGGGTGTGGTGGCGGGAACGATTCTGGTTTTTGTGCCAGTCATGGGCACATTTATTGTGTCTGATCTTCTAGGCGGGGCGCAGGTCATATTGGTCGGAAATTTGATTCAGCGTCAATTCCTCGACGCGCGCGACCCCACTTTCGGTTCGGCGGCATCGCTGGTCTTAATGGTGCTGACCTTGATTGTCACCTACTTCTACACGCGCAAGTTTGGATTTGGCGAGGAGATTGTTGTATGAATCCTTTTCGTCGCTCTCCCTGGATTATCGCATCTACCATATTGGTGTTTATTTTCTTGTATGCTCCGATTGTAGTGTTGATCACATTCTCATTCAATGCTTCCAGAGTCAATATTTTATTCACCGGGATTATTCCAAGATTTGGCGACTATCAAATCGTGAATGGGAATGTCATTCAAAGCCCGTGCGGTCCCTTCCATTGGTTTTGTGAACTTTCGAAAAATACGCAAGTACTAAACGCGGCTCGAAATACTTTGACCGTTGCTTTTACCGCGACAATAGTTTCGACCATCATTGGCACGATGGCTGCGATAGCCTTGCAGCGTTACAATTTTCGTCTTCGTACATTTTCTCAAGTCTCGCTCTATATTCCAATCGTCATTCCAGAGATCGTGATGGGGATCATCATCCTGGTATTGTTCAGCCAGGTGTTTACCTTCTTGAATAGCTTGTTACATCTGACGGGTGACGCGCGCCTCAATCTCGGACTGGGAACAGTCATACTCTCCCATATTTCCTTTATGATCCCGTTCGTCACCCTGGTTGTGCAGGCACGGCTGCAGGGTCTCGATAGGTCATTTGAGGAAGCGGCAATGGATCTTGGGGCCAATGAATGGATAACCTTCCGCCGCGTGACGCTTCCAATGATCCTGCCTGGCGTGCTTTCTGGCGGCTTGCTGGCTTTTACCCTTTCCATTGATGATTTCATCATCACGTTCTTTACGAATGGGCCTGGCTCAACGACACTCCCAATCTATGTGTATGGACTTCTGCGCCGTATTATCACGCCGGAGCTGAACGCCCTATCAACGATCTGGATCTTGATCGTGTTGATCGCAGTTTTCCTTATCCAACACACGGAAAGCCGCCAGGTCTAACATCAGGTATTTCGTGACCGACGATGATCGGCACGTGAAACCAAATCAATTATTCCTGAAGGAGGAAGAGATGAAAAGAAATACCCTTTGGAAACTGTTTGCAGGCTTTCTCACCTTGAGTGTCCTGTTGACAGCCTGCGGTAGCCCGGCTACCACCCAGCCCCCTACCGCCACCCAACCGCCAGCCGCGACCGTAGCGCCCGCGACGACGGCGGCTCCTGCAACATCCGCACCGGGGGCGCCGTCCGCAATGACTTCGGTGCCCAGCGGCAAGATCACTAAGGATGGCTTCAATTGCCCGGAGCCGAATCCGCGTGTGCAGGTGACCTCGACTCAGTTGAACCTGTTTGTGTGGACGCAATATATCCCGCAGGATCTCTATGAGTGTTTCCAACTGGTCTATGGCATCAAAGTCAACTATGACGAATATTCCAGCAATGAAGAAATGGATGCTAAGCTCGTAGCAGGTGCATCATCCTACGACCTGGTCCAGCCCACGGATTACACAGTGTCGTTGATGATCCGCCAAGGCTTGCTTCAGCAGCTGGATCACAGCAAACTGCCCGTGCTTTCCAATTTCAATCCCGCTTACATGAACCTGGCTTATGATCCGGGCAATAAGTACACCATTCCGTTCCAGAATGGGACGGATGCCATTGTGGTCAATACTGCCAAAGTGACGAACCTGCCAACATCGTGGGCCGATCTCTGGAAACCGGAGTATCAAGGTCATATGGTGTTTGCCGATGACTCGCGCGCCGTCATTGGCCTGACTCTTCTGACACTTGGCTACGATGTCAACACGACCGACAAGACCCAACTCGATCAAGCTAAACAGAAACTGGCAAAGTTGATTCCAGGTATCAAGAAATTCGACAGTGACAGCCCCTCAGCGGACCTGATAGCTGGCGACGTGGATCTGGGTGAGACTTGGACGGGGGAGGCTTTCCTGGCTCAGGCACAGATGGGCACCATCAAATTCATCTATCCAAAAGAGGGCGCTATCCTGTGGCAGGATAACTGGGCTATGCCCAAGACTGCTCCGCACGCTGATGCAGCCTACGCTTGGCTTAACTACACCATGCAGGGCGACTTGTTCTGGATGATGCTGACGAACTTTCCATATACAAACCCGAACGATGCCGCGCTCACTTATGCTAAGGATAATCCCATGCAGGTGACTGATGTCAACGGCAATACGACCACGCTGGGTGATGTCTATAACGCTTACATCAATTCAACCATTACCAATCCACCGGCAGATGTAATTGCATCTGGTCATCGTATTGACGATGTAGGAGACGCCACACCGTTATTCGATCAAATCTGGACAGAAGTAAAAAGCGGCCATTAGGCGCAGCTCTTGAAAAAAACAAACAAAGAAGGGGCTGTCTGAAAAGAAGGCAGTCCCTTTTGTCTCCCACTTAGGGCTGTCCAAAAAGGAGAAAGTGGACTTTTTGGACAGCCCCTTTTGGTTTACGGATTATTGGAAAAATGCAAATTAGTTGTTATTTCATTGACAAAAATACAAAATAGTCATAAAATGCAACTATGGAAAGCGGAATCGTCACAAATCAGGTCGAGCGCATTGACGAAATTGATCTGAAGATCATCGATGCGTTGCGAAAAGATGGCCGCGAAGCTTTTACTCAAATCGCCGAACAACTCAATGTTTCGCCCGGCATGATCCGTCAGCGTTACACACGCCTCGTTGAGCAGGGCTTTCTCAAAGTTGTCGCCATCACGAACCCTGTGCATCGCGGGCTGAAAACCATGGCCATGATCGGCATCCGCACCGACGGCCACAAAATGCTCGAAGTCGCCAATGCCATTGCCGCTCTTGAGAACGTGGTTTATTTGATGGTCGTCAGCGGACGTTTCGACATCATGCTCGAAGTTTCCTGCCGCGACCATGAAGACCTTTTGAAATTCATCACGGAAAAGTTATACACAATTGACGGTGTGCGCGAAGCGGAAACTTTCATGCACTTGAAGATCGTCAAGGAAGTTTATTTTTAGCGGATTCATTTTCAGGTGGATAAAAAGCCTGGGAAGCACGACCCGCTTCAAGTCCGGACCCGAACCGGCTGAGGCGGCAAATACTTTGTCTGCCCCCGCAAATGTCGGTCGGCGGAGCCATCCGAAAGGAATTATGAAAGTCCTGTTGACAGGCGTCAGTGCAGTGGGGGGAGACTGTGGGCGCCGAGATTGTTCTCTGATGAAACATTCTTCAATTGAAACGGATGTTAATCGTGTTGCACCAGGCAACACGTTCTTCTGCACTGCGTTTGACGCCGGTTGACGTTGCAACCCGGCTTCTTATTGGTTTTGAATGGAGCCGCCATTTGTGCGGCAGGAATTATTTAGTCCGCCATCCTGGATGGTGGATGTA
>JAJYOH010000435.1 GCA_021796315.1 Chloroflexota bacterium | reverse complement strand
GGCGTGGTGAAAATCCCGGTGCGGGCGCGGTCGTTTTTGGAAGTAATTTTGAATTCAAACATCGAGGCGATTATAAGCGATGTCGTTGTTCGACATTCGATCTTCGAGATTCGGTCCCGATGTTATTCAGCGGAAAATCAATCGTCCATATATAATCGGCCAATACATGCTTATAGGAGAATTTGAGATGAGGCATCCATATGTTCAGCGTTAGCTTTCGCAACCGTGTCCGCGATCACGTGCTTCAACTTGCGTCATCTGATAAGCGCGTGGTGGCTGGTGCGCTGGTCGGTTCGTTGGCTCTCAGCGAAGGAGATCACTGGTCGGACCTTGATTTGACGTTCGCGGTTGCGGACGAATTCTCCATGTATGACGTGCTCGAAGATTGGACACGTAACCTCGTCGAGGAATTTGACGCGGCGCATCTCTTCGACCTTCCAAGCGGCCCCTCGATCTATCGAGTTTTTCTACTCCCCGGCTGTCTTCAGTTCGATCTGTCGTTCACACCAGCGTCCAAGTTTGGCGCGACCGGGCCAAAGTTCAAATTGCTCTTTGGCAATATAGGAGAAAGATCGTTCACTCAGCCGCCATCAGCAAAAGAATTATTTGGTTATGCCGTGCATCATGCCTTGCGTGCGCGCTTTTGCATCGAACGCAGACGCTATTGGCAGGCCGAATATTGGATCAGCGGCGTACGCGACTATGCATTGAATCTTGCGTGTCTCCACCGTGGACTTCCTACATCGAACGGCCGCGGTTTCGACGCGCTGCCGCCAGAAGTCCGCGAACGATTCGTGCCTGCGCTGGTAATGTCATTACACCGAGACGAATTACTGCGCGCACTTGGCGCTGTCATTGAGGGACTTTTGTCCGAAGCAAATGATGTTCAAGAACTGGCGATGAAAGTCGAGCCGCAGTTGCGTAAACTAACGTCGGAATGGAATGATGAAAACACAAATGGATAAAACAATCACAACCCCACGCGGGGAGGTTATCATACGCCAAGGACAGGAAAGCGACGCGCAGGCTTATCGCGAACTGCGTTTGGAAGCATTACGCAGCCATCCCGAAGCGTTCAGCGCAGATTATGCAGTCAATGAACAGCGCCCAATGACGTTTTGGCTCGAACGAATGCGCTCGCTCGGCGATGAGAACATGATGTTTTTCGCGGTTCACGAGAATGACTTGATTGGAATGTGCGGAATTTTTCGCGGCGATTCTCCAAAGACGCGGCACAGCGCGTTCATTGTCAGTGTATACGTCAAATTAGAATGGCGCGGCCTGCGGATCGCAGATGGATTGATAGAAATTTGTGTTGAATGGGCGCGCCAGCATGAGATCAAGATTCTCAAGCTGGGAGTGAATACCGCCAATGCGTCGGCGATAAGGTGTTATGAGCGCTGTGGGTTCACCGTTTATGGTACAGAGCCACAGGCGATTTATGCCAATGGCACGATGTATGATGAGTTATTGATGACAAGAAATATTTAGGCTGGTAGATCAATTGGAGCGGCTCATATTCAGCAAAGTCTCCATCAAGGATTTCATAATAATCTCCACCTTTTCGAGTGGAAATCCTGTTTTCTGCGCTAATCTTCCAAATACTTCATTTCTTAATTTCTCGTCGCCGTTTATCTGCACCAGATAATACAGCCACTCTTCAGGATTGATTTTGTTATCTGAATTCTCTTCCACGGGTTACTCACTGCCTTTTAGGATTGATGTCGCGTTGGTACGAATTATATTTTCTTCCGTTAGCGTCTCGGATTCTTTTTCCTCGCTGGTGAATGGCTGGATCGGACACAATTCTTTCCATCGCGCTTGGCTTTATATAGGGCCTGGTCTGCGAGATTGATCAAACTCAACGGGTTGCTTTCCCGGTGCGGAATCATCGCCGCCACGCCCGCGCTGATCGTCACCCACGATTTTATCGCGGACGTCCTGTGAGGGATTCTCAAGGCTTCTGCCTGGCTACGAAGTGCCTCTGCCAGGCGTTTCGCGTCGGCAAGTTTGGTGGCTGGAAGAACAAGCGCCAACTCCTCCCCGCCATAACGGGCCGCGAGATCGAACGTCCGGCGGCCAACCTTTTGCATCACATGTGCGATGCTTTTTAGACATTCATCGCCTGCCGCGTGACCATACGTATCGTTGTATTTCTTGAATGAATCAATATCCGCCATGATCAACGCCAGCGATTCCTTCGTCCGTACGGCGCGCGACCATTCCTGCGCCAGAAAGGCATCGAAACGGCGGCGGTTGGCAAGCCCGGTCAATGCATCTGTATACGAATTCCGTTCGGTCTCCTCGAACAGGTTCGCACTCTGGAAGGCAAGCCCTGCCAGCCGCGCCAGCGCCTGCATCGTTTCAACATCTTCACTTGTATATGGGTGATTGGGTTTGGTCCTGCCCAGGCTAAGCGCGCCCACGACTTTATCATTGACGATGATGGGGAACGAGCACGCTGCATAGATTCGATATGGATCCAATGACTTCATACGATCTGGCTGTGTCCTGTAATGGTCCATAATGCTTGGTTGACGCGTCTCAATAGCCTGCGCGGAGAGCGTAGCTTTCTTGAGATATGTGCGGTCTCCCTTTTCTGATATCGCGGACTTGGTGGTTGCTTCCGTCACCAGCACATCCCCATCCAGCAAATCCAAAAAACCAATCGGCGCATCGAGCAATTCCGCAGCCCGCACGATGATCGTATCGAGCACCTCGTCCACATCGTGATGGTTCAACAAATCGAGCGCAATGGCATAAAGCGCTGACAACCGCTCATTCTGACGCTTCAACTGGGATTTCATAATCGGTGAATTACCCGCTCGTAATTTAACTCCGCCAAGCTTATTTCCATCGTGGCATTCTACACCTAAAAAGGCCTTCTGCATTTTCTAATACATTATGATCCTTCCGCGCCTCGTCGGGTTCTTTAGCAATAATCCCAAAGCAAAAACTGTGGGCTTGACGGGGGCATCATGAAGAATATCCGTCCGTCATTACATGAGCATTGCGGATATGTAAACGCTTTGTAAATTCAGACGGAGCGAGAACACGAATCTCTATACCGGGAAAAACCATCCCGCGCTAAAACTAGACAGATTCATGGCGAGGCTCAACAGCATGGATTCTTTCCATCCAAGTTGAGTGCCGGGAAAGAAACGCAGGATCACACTTTCGATCAGCCAGATGAAAATCTCGGAGATAAACAACGTGGTCAAATAGTGAACGAAAAATAAATCCAACACAACCCAAAGCATGGACTGTGTCAGAATGTTGGCAAGGATACTTGCAAACAGAATCCTTCCGACAGGTTTATGTTTCCACAACGCGTATACGAAGACAATTACCCCCTCAATGACAATGGTTATCAGCAGACTGTCGATCACGACTTTTTAGATCTGCGTCTCATAATCAAAACTACAACGACAATGATCGCTACCACGATCACGCATAATAAGCAGGCGCAGGTTAAAAGCACGTCAAGCGGAAGATAACTCGTTGGCAGTAAATTGCTGGGATTGAATTGCCCTTCCACCAGCAAATCGTCTGGCCGGATCGTAACTTGATAAATCGAGCTGAATCCGGCTGTCTGGAAGATGTTGCTTTGCCGCGTCTTTCCATCTGAGAATTCGACTTCCAGCCGGTGATACGGGCTGAAGCCGTAAGCCAACGCGTTGCATGATGTATCGTTACAACCAAAATGCTGCGGCCCCATTTGTCCGAGCGGTTTCGCATCCGAGCAATCGGACTGCTCACATTCATATAACGTTCCAGAGACAATGGTCAATTGCTGACCGGGAATTCCCTGGACAAACGTAAAGTCCATCGTTGGCTTAGGGCCGGTATCCGCTGAAACGGCGCGGGATGGCAGGAATGCCAACACGAACAGTAACAGGATGATTATCGTTTTGTATTTTGCATTCATGGATTGCTTCCTCCCAATTCATATTGACTGTCCGGCTACTTTGACGTGACAACAAATATCACGGGCTGTCATAATTGCAGTCCCAATAATCAATGCGGCGCAGATATGTGCAAAGGACATGATCCTGATCCACCGCCCGGAACTCCAGCCAATAAACTTCGGACGCCATCGGACTGGTCGGATCAAATAAACGATAGAAGTATGGCTGCCCGGTTGAAGTGAGCGGGATCGTTTTCATATACACAGGCATCAAATCGTTAAGCGTGGTCGGATACACTCCCATTGCTGTGTGATACGACTCAATGGCCTTCACGATCTCATTACCACGCACAATCCCTTCCTTGATTTCCTGGCTGAGAGGTGTCACCGGGTCACCGGTGGACGTGGCGGTAACGGTCAGCGTGGGGGTGGATGTCAGCGTCGGCGAGGGAGTCAGCGACGGTAGCGGCGTGAACGTCACCGTTTCAGTCGGCACCGCAGCCGAAGCCGGGATCAGAGTCGGCGTGAGCGTTTCAGTCGG
This sequence comes from Chloroflexota bacterium, assembly GCA_021796315.1. The sequence goes on along the minus strand of JAJYOH010000435.1, from coordinate 958 downwards.
TGTAGAAGTGATTGTGGCAGTCAGGAAAATTGTGGGAGACGGTGTCAAAGTTAAAGTCGAGGTTGGAAGCGACATGGAAAATCCGCCATTATTGAACATTCCAAAATAAATCACGACTCCGACTGCTATGAGCAAAACAAGCACCAATAAAAGGTCAATGCCTCTTTTTGTAAAATTCATTTCAAAGCCTCGACATCAACAAAATGCTAAAGGGAAGGTAACGCGACTACAATCCAAAGCTGACTTGTTTCGGATCAACCAGCAACATGGGAACACGGATGGCCGGCATTTGCGGCACGATCAAATTACAGATCTCCGCATCGTAGATGGAAAGCCAGTTCATGTGCGCCACTTCGATGCTGGTAGCAAAGTCGGCGTGTGTGGAAACGCGAACCTTGCCTTTCAAAAGGAACGCGCCCAAAAACATGTTGACATCCGCCATCGTGCGGTTCGCTTCGCTGGGATCATAGTCAAGTGGCTCGGAGTTGGGCGGCGTAAGATGAAACGCGATGATCCGCTCGGTCGGGAAAAAGTATTCGTTGTAACTTAACGATTTTGGAGAGGCGCTCTCCAGGAACAGCACCTGTGTCTTCAGCAAATGGATATAGTTGGGCACGCCTTGCGTCCGCAGCCAAATGTTGACACGTAAGTTACTCTTCGTCACCAGATCACCATGGATCAACTTGGTGCGCGAATAGACCATCACGGTGGTTGCTTTTTCGTCCGAGGCAAGTGTATACATGGCAAACTTCTCCAATCCATTATACAACGTTGCCAAAGCCGTAAACATTCACGTTTACGCGCTCGAAATTAAAGTATACTCAGCACACCTTACACATGACGCTCTCAAAACGCTGGCTCATCTCGCAAACGATCACGCCGCAGGCCGATGAAAATCTTGCGGCTTTTCCTCCCATCCTTCGACAACTGCTTTTCAACCGCGGTTATGCCACCGATG
>JAJYOH010000434.1 GCA_021796315.1 Chloroflexota bacterium | reverse complement strand
GATGTGCGCTTTACGAAAGAATTCAAGACGCCGCATGAAGTGGACATCTCGGACAGGACCGGCGCGCGCACATATTTCTGGCAGCGTACGCCGGAGATATTAAATACTCTCGACACTGCCGATCTTTCCCTCCTTGAAAACGCGCGTGTATTATATGTAGACTGGTACGATGGCGATCATATTCTGCGTGCGATGGATGCCGCGCGTCGATCTGCTGTGAAAGTGTTTCTCAATCTCGAACATGGTCATACGGATTTGAATAAATTAAAAAGTTATGCGGGACGGGCGACGATTTGTCAGGCGGTGACAGATGCGGCGCAACTTGGCGAAGAATCGCCGCTGGATGTGGCCCGTAAATTGCTTGGCGTCGGAGTTCAAACTGCATTGATTACCATGGCCGGGGAAGGATGTCTGGCAGTGCAGGGTGATGAGGTCATTCGGGTACACGCACCAACCGCCGAAGCTGTGGATGGGTGCGGCGCGGGCGCAACTTTTTCGGCGGGCTTTGTATATGGATATTTGCACGACTGGAAGCTGGAAGCCTGTGTGCGGTTTGCGACTGCCGCTGCGTCACTCAAGGTCACCCGGGCTGGCCTCCAAATGTTTGACGTGGATGAAATCTCGGCGGTCGCCCCAAAACTTCAGGTTGAGCATTCGGCTTTTTCCGGGAATATCATAAAATTAAATGAGGAAATATAATCATGGCCTTTGCTGCTCTTCTTACAGACCAACAGGCTCAACGCATTCATGACGCCTCGCTTGAGATTCTTGAAAACGTTGGTTTGCTGGTTCGCTATGAAAAAGCCCGCGCCATTTTTGCCCAGCACGGATGCAATGTGGATTCAGAAAAACAGATCGTGAAGTTTCCTCCGGCGGTGGTCGAAAAATATCGCAGGATGATGCCGCCGACTTTTACCTTTCACGGGCGTGACCCAAAATTTGATCGCACCATTCCGCAGGATGGCCCGGTCATCGTTACCGGAAGCTCAGCCCCAAATTTACTGGACCCGGTCATGGGTCAGGAAAGACGCTCGCGTTCTGACGATATCGCCCGCATCGCGCATTTGATCAATGAGTTGCCGGGTTACGATATTTTTTCCGTCTCCGTCCTGGCGGACGATGCGCCGCCCGAACAATTCACTTTGGCGCGCATTTATCCGGCCTTGAAATATTGCTTGAAGCCCGTCCGCATCACCAGCAAGGATCTGCCGGACGCCAGAAAAATTTTAAAGTTAGGCAGCCTGATCGCGGGCAGCGACGAAGCCTATCGCGAACATCCTTTCATTGCGCATCATTATTGTCCGGTCGTCTCGCCGTTGACGATGGATCATTTGTCAACCGAAGCGTTGATATTTTTTGCAGAACAAGGATTACCGGTTTATCCAACCATTGTGCCGAACGCTGGCCTCACTTCTCCGATGTCGATGGCGGGCACACTGGCGCAGGGCAACGCGGAATTTTTGGCGGCGGCAGTGTTGATGCAAATGGTGCGCGAAGGCACACCTTTGATCTATGCCACGCTGCCAACAGTTGCAGATATGCGCAGCGGCGCGTATGCTTCGGGCGGCATCGAGTGTGGTATGTTGCACATGGCTCATGCCCAAATGGCGCACTTCTATAATGTGCCGTCCGGCGGTTATATTGGGCTGACGAATTCCAAGATCAACGATGCGCAATCAGGTTATGAAACCGGCATGTCAACCACGGCGGGTGTGCTGGCCGGCATGGACATGTTGAACATGGGCGGCCTGCTCGAAGCATTGAAAGTTTTTGACTTCGCCAAGGCCGTGATCGATGATGAAATCGCGCTCATGCTCAAGCGCCTCAAGCGCGGCGTCGAGTTCAGCGAAGATGAGCTGGCATTGGATGTGATCGCCAAGATCGGGCCGGGCGGTTCCTTTATTGTCGAGCCTCACACCATGAAGCGCATGAAAACATCTGCGCTGCTCACAAAACTTTCAGACCGCGACACACGGACTCAGTGGGAGAAGAAAGGTGCGCTGGATACACATGCGCGCGCCGTGTTGAAGGTCCGTGAAATTCTTGAGCGCAATAGCTCGGCCGTTTTTTCTTCCGAAGTGGACGCCCATATCCGAGCTGAGTTCAAGGATTTGATTTCTGGCAAACTCGAATTGCCAGAAGGGTGGTGATGGACACATGCAGGATGATGACCCCGGCAAACTTGCCTCGGTTCATTTGGGAACTTGGGCTGGACTCCTAAAAAACCGGCCTCACCTTGTCAGAAACTTTTACCTCTTCCTGGCCGGACTGGTTTTATTTGCCAGTAGTCTTGCGTGCGGAGCAAGCGCGGGTGCCCCAGCGCCGTACCCAACTGTTTTAACGGTGATCGAAGCGACGCAACCCGCGTCGGCCCCGACCTTCCTCCCGCTTATTATTCAACAAACTCCAACAGCGGTGCGGCCTTCTGAGCCGTTGGTCATTGCGCCACCCCCTGCCATTTTAGAATCGCGCCGCCTGACGCTGGAATATCCGCCCAAAATCCGCGTTGGCGATTCGGATGTGATCCGTCTGATGCTTGAAATCGATACGCTCGGCAACCTCAAGCCGACCGCGGAAGTGCAGGGGAATGCCGTCACGGGTCAGGTGGTTCAAACTCCCAATTTATATGATACGCATCATGTCATCGCCGAGGCGCGCTTGGATATGGCTGGACCGCAGATTCGTCCGACCGGCTTGATCAGTGAGCCGCTCACACCCGGGCAGTCGGTCACGTTTTACTGGAGCATTCGTCCAACTGAGGCGGGGACATTCCGCGGCACCGCCTGGTTCTATTTGCGCTTCGTGGATAAAGTCAGCGGGGTGGAAAGCCGAAAAACGATATCCGCCCAACCGGTCCAGATCGAGGCGACAAGTTTCTTCGGTCTAAATGGCAATCTGGCGCGCGCGGCTGGCGGGGTCGGCTTCATCCTTGGAGCCATGCTTGGCTTTCCGTTTGCAGATGATATTTTGAAATGGATATATCAACACCTTCAACGAAAAAAGAATACATGACGAAAATCACCTAAAATATTGACATGCTTTCGTAGCGGCCACTTCGTTCTCTATGGTACAATGCAGTCGCTTTGTAGGATAAAAACCCCGCAACGGAGTACTAATTAATGAACGAATGGCTTTACGTTGGTTTGTTTTTTATTGTTGGTCTGATTATCCCGGTGGGCGCGATCAGCGTTGCCTGGATCTTGGGACCGAAGAAATCGAATCCCATCAAGCTGACAACTTATGAATGCGGTATTGAAACCGTTGGAGATAGCTGGGTGCAGTTCAAGGCCCAGTATTATATTTTTGCTCTGGTCTTCCTCATCTTCGATGTCGAGACGGTTTTTCTTTTCCCGTGGGCCGTGCGGCTCGGTCAGTTGGGTTTGTTCGCCGTTTTGGAAGGTATTGTGTTCGTTGTAATCCTGATTGCCGGGCTGGTTTATACCTGGCGCAAGGGAATGCTGGAGTGGGCGTAATTCAATCATGATTTACAAGAGAAGGCTGATGGGACTATTCCTTTCAGCCTTTTCTTTGTGTGTACAGGAGTGACTGATGAATTTTTGGAATGATCCTCTCAAGATTGCCGCAGACTGGCTGACTGGAATTTTCACCGGTTGGGGAATGCCCTCCGCGGCTGCAGGCGTGCTGGTTGCTTTTCTCGGCACGCTTCTACTCATTTCTCTGCTGATGGTGTTGGATATTTTCCTCGTCTGGCTGGAGCGCAAAGTGGTGGCGCGCTTCCAGGATCGCCTCGGCCCGAACCGGGTTGGACCGTTCGGCTTGATTCAACCGTTTGCGGACATCATCAAGCTTCTTATTAAAGAAGACACCACGCCTGAAGGTGCAGACCGCGTTGTTTACAACATTGCGCCGATGCTTTCGATGATGTCGGTGTTGATCCTGTGGGCCATCGTCCCACTGGCTCCCGTCATGTTAGGCGTGGATTTGAACGTTGGCTTGTTGTACATCATCGCGGCCGGTGCAATCGGTACGCTGTCCATTATCATGGCAGGCTGGTCATCGAACAATAAATTTGCGACCATCGGCGCGTTTCGTCAGGTGGCCGTGATGGTCTCGTTCGAAATTCCGATGGTGACGATGTTGTTGATCCCGACCATTTTTGCCAGGACGATGGGCATGAATGGAATCGTTCAGGCGCAAAATACGTGGTATGTCATCTTATCGCCTTTGGGCGCGTTGATCTTTCTGGTAGCTGCCATCGCTGAACTGGGACGCGCTCCGTTCGATATGGCTGAAGGCGAGTCGGAATTGGTCTCCGGTTACAACATCGAGTATTCTGGAATGAAGTTCGGCATGTTCTACGCTGGAGAACTTCTGCATGCCCTGACCTTCGGCGGCTTTTGGGCGATCTTGTTCTTCGGCGGCTATCGTTTCTTTGGACTTGAGAAGGTCAGCCCGTTCCTGGCGATCATCATTTTGATGGCCAAAGCATTGGTCGGATATTGGGTCATTATGTGGGTCAAGTACACCATGATGCGTATTCGCATCGACCACATGCTGGCCTTCAACTGGAAATTTCTGACGCCGCTTTCCTTTGTGCTTTTGTTAGTAACCGCGTTAATGAATGCGCTTCTGGCCGGGACCCCGGGCTGGATCTACCCAATTGGCATGTTCCTATCGAACATTTTGGTGGCGTGGATCGCGCTGGAGATCGTGCGCTCGTACAGCCGCAAGGAACGAGCAAAGATCGCTGGCGTGAAAACTGTGGGAGTTATGCATCATTGATAAATATCGAGTTTGTCTTTACGTATCACGTAATACGAACTACGTAAAGACAGATTCCGAAAAGGGAATTCTATGACAGCATCTCAAATTGTTTTTCTCCTTGTGGCGGTAGCCACCCTCGGCTCGGCGCTGATGGTTGTGACGAGTCGCAATCTGGTCCACGCCGCGTTCTGGCTGGTCTCCACGCTGTTCGGTGTGGCGATCATTTATGCCCTGCTCAACGCCGGATTTTTGGCGGTGGTACAGGTGGTGATTTATATCGGCGCGATCGCGACCCTGTTCATCTTCGCGGTTATGTTGACTCGCAAAGACCAACTTGAAGGCGTGCAAGCAAACAGCGGCTGGTGGCTCGGCGCTCTGATCGCCGTGCTGACTTTCGGCGGGCTGTTCGGAATGCTCCAGAGTTGGAGCGGCCTCTCGAAAACCGCCGCCGGCATCCCCGTCGGGTTTGACGCAATTGGTCAGTTGGGCAACGCGCTGACGTCTCCCACTGGTTTTGTCCTGCCGTTCGAGGTCGCGTCCGTTCTTTTGTTGGCGGCGTTGGTGGGCGCGGTTTACGTCGCGTTCAATCAGAAATAGGAGGCGGCGATGATCCCACTTTCCTGGTATCTCATTCTTTCAGCTGTTTTGTTCAGTATTGGTTTGTTCGGTGTTTTGCCTAACTCAT
>JAJYOH010000433.1 GCA_021796315.1 Chloroflexota bacterium | reverse complement strand
TCGCCAGAATCAAGAAAAGCTTCTGGAGGTCTGGAATGATTACTTCAACCAATAACGTGAATATTCAAGTCCAAGCAAAAAGCGTCCGCTTTGAAGGCAACATGCTGTATATTCTTCTCAGCGACGGACGCGAGATCAGCATCCCAATCGATCAGATGGAATGGCTGAAATGGCTTGCTAAAGCCAACAAAGGACAACGTTCCAAATGGACCATTGAGCCTGAAGGTTTTGCCATTTATTGGGAAGAGTTGGATGACGGCATCGAAATCGAGCATTTGTTGAGCCTCCAGCCATTGGCATAGGAATCACCCATGATATCCACGCGCACCCGACGCTTTCAGAAGTTTTGATGGAAGCGGCGCATGGTGCAGAAGGAATACCGATACATATTTAGAGAATAGAAAATGGATAATAAAACAAGCCCCGCAATTGCGGGGCTGTTAAGGCTACTGCGATCTTTATCTTCGCACTGGCAATCCTATTCTTCCTCTTTTTCGACCGAAGCAAACACGTCCCTGCTCTGGCGGATGTAAACGTTTTCAACGTCATTCCGGCTGAATAGGAAACTGCGATCTCCAGTTTTTATCTCCATACCGCGTATTGAAATCGGCAAGCTTTTGCTCATGTTCATCCACCCGATTCGCAAGGATCTCTCTGCGCGAAGACGGAGAAACCAGGTCTATCGTCAGGTATTTGAAAATCGCGTTGATCTCTGAGAATTCCAGGTCATGCGCGATCTGGTAGGCGTCATCCAAAGTTTTAATCTTGCTGAGGCACTCGCCTTCGACAGACGCCAAAGCGCGGTTGACACTGGCACTTATTGCGCTGCTTTCGGAAGAGCAAAGTTTTTCCTGTGGCAAGGCTTCGTAAACGACGCGCAATTCTCCCATGTGGCCGATCTCGTCCCTGCGCAGATCGCTCCAAAAATCAGACATCCCGGGAACGTGCGAAAATCGCTTCGTGAAGATTGCATACAGATCGGCGACTCTCTTTTCGATCTGAATGGCGCGTTCGAGAACTTCCCTGACTGTCAAATCGGCATTTTGATCAACCATTTCTTCTCCCGTGTGTAAATCAAATATACAGCTTTCCTGCATTGCATTCAAGATGGACTCACACCAAGATTACAAAAGCAACATATGACATGAATGTGTGAGGAGCCATTTATAATGCAACAAGGTAATGGCAAAGTTCGCGAATACGGCGATAATCAGCAATTGTTTTTAAAACATCATCCCTCCGTTTCATATAAACTATATACCGAATTCTACCGATGAACAAGTGCCGTATAATTAACAATAACCAAAGGAGGTCACGATGACCGAAGAAAAAACTTATTCGCTTACGCAGGCCCATTTTCATTTTGCCATTGACTTTCATGGCAAGACCTGGGAAATGCTCGAAAAGAAAGTCCGCACACCGGACGAGAATGAGCGCATGTTGGATTATGCCCACGCTTCGCTGGCACACTGGCGCGCGGCCGGGACGGCAGTCCGCCACCAGCGCGGCGAGTGGACTCTGGCACGCGTCTATGCGGTTCTGGGCGAAGGCAAGCTGGCTTTGTATCACGCCCAACGTTGTATGCAATTATTGGAAAACGGAAAAATCGAAATGGAAGACTTCGATTATGCTTTTGCGTACGAGGCCATGGGACGCGCGCACGCGGTCAATGGCAATAAAGTCGAAGCAAGAAAATTTATTGACATGGCGCAAAAAGCCGGGGAAGCGATCCAAGAGAAAGATGACCGTGAAGTGTTCTTTACCGAGTTCAACGGTGGGAATTGGAACAACGCAAAATAGCAATAAATGTCTGCAGGGGTAATGAATACCCTGAATTGCGATTAAGGAAAAACTTAAATATTGACTTTCGTTTTTCAAAATGCTACTCTGATAAAGGTCATCCAGAACAGGTGGCTTGTTTCGTTATTCCAAAGAGAGGAGCTACACAGTATGAATCTTGGCGGTTATGCTAACAATCTCGCATGGGTTGACCTGACAGCAGGCAAGGTCGAATTCAAACCCATCCCCGAGGACGCGGCTCGCAAATATATCGGCGGGCGCGGCCTGGGTGTGAAATTCGTCTTCGACAACGGCCCAAAGGTGGACCCACTTTCCCCCGATAATATTCTGTGTTTCATGAACGGACCTCTGACCGGCTCGGAAGCCAACATGAGCGGGCGCATGGCAGTTGTGACCAAATCGCCTCTGACCGAAACCATAACGGACAGCCACCATGGAGGCTGGTCTGCCGCCCGATTACGCTGGGCTGGCTTCGATGGCCTTGTATTCAAAGGCAAAGCCAAAAAACCGACTTACGCCTACATCCACGATGGCAAGATGGAATTGCTGGACGCTAAAGAAGTATGGGGCAAAGGTGTTCACGATACTATAAAACATTTCAAAGAGAAATATGGTGAAAAAGATTTAACCGTCATAACAATCGGTCCCGCAGGCGAAAACCTTGTCAAGTTTGCGTGCTGGATCAACGAAGACGATCGCGCCAGTGGACGCGGCGGCACCGGCTGCGTTGGCGGCTCGAAGAATCTCAAGGCTATTGTGATCAAGGCCGTGAAAAAGATGGTTAAAGCCGCAGACCGCGATAAATGGAAAGCCGCGCACACAAAGGCATTGGCTGAAATCATGGACGAGCGCGTGGTCACATCCCCGCGCAAGGGCGGACTCTCCGTTTACGGCACGAACGTGTTGATGAACATGACCAATGTCATCGGTGGTTTGCCAGCCAAGAACAGTCAGTTCACTGCGTTCGAACACGCTGAAAAGATCAGCGGCGAATACGTCAACGACAATATCCTTGTTGATAACCCCACCTGTCACGCCTGCCCGGTTGCATGCAAGAAGGAAGTGGAAATCAAGGACGGACCCTACAAAGGCCTGCACATGGAATCGGTCGAATACGAACCGTCCTGGTCTATGGGCGCGAACTGCGGTAACGACGACATCCGCGTCGTAGCGAAGATGATTGACACATGCAATGACTTCGGCTTGGATGCCATCGAGACCGGCCATCCCCTTTCCATTTACATGGAAGCCTCCCAAAGGGGTTACACCAATGGCGATAGCAAAATCAGCTGGGGCGACGGCGCAAAGATGGTTGAACTGGCTGGCAAGATCGCCAGGCGCGAAGGCATTGGCAATGTAATGGCCGATGGCGCAAATGCCACAGCCAAGCATTTTGGCCATCCCGAACTCGCCATGACATGCAAAGGTCAGGGCATCCCGGCTTACGATCCACGCGGTATTAAGGGCATGGGGCTTGGTTACGCTACCAGCAATCGCGGCGCCTGTCACCTGCGCGGGTATACTCCCGCGGCGGAAGTTGTCGGCAACGTGTTGGGTCCATCCACCGTAGCTGATCCACTTGCGTGGAAGGGCAAAGGTGAAATGAACGTGATCTTCCAAAACGTTCATGCCGTAACTGATTGTTTGGATGTTTGCAAATTCGCGACCTTCGCAGAATCGCTGGATTCATTCGCAGCACAGTATGAAGCGATGACGGGCATCCCGTGCGACGCGGGCCACCTGCTCAAAGTCGGCGAGCGCGTTTATAACCTCGAGCGCCACTACAACAATTTGAACGGTTTCCGTGAAGGCAGTGACACCCTGCCCGAGCGCTTCACGAAGGAAGCCTCCACGATGGGTGGTAGCAAGGGCCAGGTTTGCGAATTGGATGACATGCTTGTGGAATATTACGACAAGCGTGGCTGGGTCAACGGCGTTGTGCCGGAAGCCAAACTGAAAGAGTTGGAGATTATCTAACCGCCTCTTTCCTAACGGATACATGCTTCTGTTTCAATAGGTAGAATCATAAACGCAGGGTGACTGACGTCGCCCTGCGTTTATTTTTTCTCCCGCCATTGCGAGGAGGGTATCCTTCCCAACAAGCGATTCCCGCCTTGGCTGGGAGCTTGCTTCGGGCTAGTGCCCCCGCAATGACGAGCAGTTACCCACCGCCCACCGCGGGGAAAACATTTACCGTATCATCAGCCATTATTTTTGTCTGGAACTCATCTTCCATAAATTGTACATCGCGCCCATTGATAAAAAAATGGACATGCCCATACATGCGTCCGTCTGCATTTATTAAATCCTTTTTCATGGCTGGGAATTTTTTGATGATGGCATCAAGAAGTTCCTGTGCCGTAACACCATGATCCACGTCAAACTCGACGGTCTTTTCGCCAGAAATATCGCGCAGGGTCGCAAAAAAGTTAACCTTCATAAAATTTGCTCCTTTCAATCGCGCAAAACCTCCACATTCATCTTTCCACTGGAGATGGGCGAGAAAAAACTGACAACGGAATCAGGTTGCAACGGCGCGTCAAATCCTTCTTTCATCAAGCGCGGATTCCGCCCATCCACATACACAGGGACATCTGGCCGCAATTCACCGCGCTCATCCAACAAATGAAACGCCGCTTCAGGATACATCTCTATCAGCAGGACCACTAACTTGCGAAATGAATCTACATGCAAGTCGTTGATCTCCAACGATGACTTGCCAATGGTAGTCCGCATGTTTGCATAAAAGCGCACCTGCATTCAGTTCTCCTTAATCACATTTTATCATCTTCAGGCGCAATAAATATTGCGGTATTAAAATAAAAAAGCTCGGATTGTCAACGCCACACTTACATTCGTCGCAGGTGTCCGAGCCAGCGATATTTGTTTTATTTCATGGGCATTGAATGATCCCCTGCGCCCAGAGACAACCGCCGCACACAGGGAAATCGGTATTGCCGAGGCAATCCTCTTCGTTGGTTTCAGAGAGGTCACAGCCGCCGCAGAAGGTACAGGGCGCAAAAACAAAATTATGCAAACGCTCGCGATAGCTGACGTAAGCAGGGTCGAGCCATAACTCTTCGATCGTTTTTTCCCTAACGTTTCCGATCACATGCTTCTTTGAAAGTTTCGGTTTGCCATGCAGGTAACTTGTATGCGTGTGCATGAGCGGCCAGCAGGGACTGACGTCCCCCGTCCATGCGATGGAAAGTGTGCCGCTTTCGACAAAGTTGCACACATCGTTCCCCCCACCCCAGTTATTGCCCGCAAAACTGATATTCATCCTGCTGTTGAAGGCTTCGAATAATGCATGGCGCGTGGATTCGTCAAAGTCCATTTTGGGCAGGCTGAGATAAGGCAGCATCGGCGATTTCAAGTAGGCAATATCATGGGTTGTTTTTTCATAAAGACGGTCTGCCTGCATATCTATCGTGGCGGGCTGGACATTGCTCACGGAAAAATATTTCGCGCCCAATCGTTTACCGATCTTGATGACTTGAGGCAAATCGGAAATGTTACGCTTCATGGCGACAAAAGCAATACCGATCTCTGGCTTGGGGAAATGTCCGCCGCCGCGCATTTTGGAGATTCGTTCCACGTTGGCGATAATGGCCGGGA
>JAJYOH010000432.1 GCA_021796315.1 Chloroflexota bacterium | reverse complement strand
CATGGGCGGAGGCCGTGTCACAATAAGTTCGACCGACCCGGGCACCTTCGTGCTTGTCACCAAGTAGGCGCTGTTTTGAAATTCGTTTTTTGTTGATATATTATTTAGAGGGACGGCTAATTGGCCGTCCCTCTAAATTTATTTGAGGTAAGAGACTATGAAAATTTCCCGCCTTTTTATTCTTTGGGCTTTGATTTCCACCTCATTGCTTTTAGCTGGTTGCGGAAGTAATCAAACAGCCATTACAACTCCTACGTATACTCCTACATTTACATCTACCCCTGATCCATGCGCGCCTGATAATATAAAAGTGGAGGTCGATAAAGTTCATAAACTTATGCGCGAATTTGACGATGCATCCCTGCTAGCCGCCAATACGCCACGAAATCAGATCAGCACAGCGATTTCAGGCCTTCAACGGATTCGCCGCGATGCCGAGGATCAGCAAGTCCCCTCTTGTCTCAATACTCTCAAGGGCAAACAATTGCTCCACATGAATACAGTAATTAATACGTTAATTGGTTTCATGGGCGGAGCCGATCAGAAGACTGTTAGCCAGGGTATTGAAACTGCGCGCCAGCAACACGACGAATATACCCTTGAGCTTGCGCGCTTGCTGGGTGTGACGATTGTTCCAAATGCCACTCCGTTGATTTTAAATCAGACACCTTTGGCAACAACGCCGTTGGCAAACGAGACATCAGTGCAAGGTGGCATTAGTGTAACAAACCCTGGTCCAGCCATTGCTAATTTGCGTTCCCTGCCAAAGCTTGATGCGAAAACCATAGGATCGTTGGAGATTGGACAGACAGCTCAAGCTCTTGCCCAGTCCACTGATGGCTCATGGATTCTCATCGATATCCCCAGCCAACCGGGACAAACCGCCTGGGTGTATGCATCTTTGGTAAAACTATCGGGTTCGCAGGCGGCACTTCCAATTGCGACGCCAGCGCCATAAAATAATTGGTTGTTGTATTGAGCATGATCAGGCTGATTTAACTCCATAGGAATTTTACTCTTGCGCCGCCAGTAGGCTTTAAATAGTCAGTGGAACAAAGATTTTTCCGACAATAGCCTTTTAATATTATTGTCTGCCTCGTGCCAGTTTGCTTTTCGACGAAGCGCAAAGTTGGGATGGGGTTTTTCCGCAGGTTGTTTTGCAAGCGTGGATTTGCCGGAACCGGTCACACCAATCACAGCCAGCGTTTATAAGGAAAAGATTCCATAGGGCGGGGATTATAATTCTTGATGCGCAAATCGCAATTCGCAAATCGTAAATTCGCTGAGGCAAAAATGTTCGATCTCCCCGATGATGAAATTCTCCCGCTCTCGAAAGAACACGTCTTCTGGACGTGGTCGGCGCAAGCCAAAGTAAATCCGATCCCAGTCAAACGCGCCAAAGGCGTTTATTTCTGGGATGTGAACGACAAACGTTATCTCGATTTCAACTCGATGACCATGTGCGTCAACATTGGCCACGGCGATGAGCGCGTGATCGAAGCCATGGTCGAGCAGGCGCGCACATTGCCGTATACCGCGCCGAGCATGACCAATAGAGTTCGTGCGCTGGCGAGCCAGATGGTTGCAGAGATTTCGCCCGGCGGACAACTGACCAAAGTCCTGTTCACGCTGGGTGGCGCGGACGCCAACGAGAATGCGATTAAACTTGCGCGCGGCTATACTGGCCGCTACAAAATTTTGACTCGTTATCGTTCCTATCACGGTGCGACAGCGGGCGCGATGGCTGCGACTGGCGATCCGCGGCGCGTGGCATGGGAACCGATGTTGATGCCGGGCATCGTTCATTTCCTGGACCCGTACCGCTATCGCTCGACCTTTCATCGATCCAATCCGAATATTTCCGAAGCAGACTTCACACGCGATTATTTGAATCATCTTGAAGAGATCATCCAATACGAAGACCCGGAAACGATTGCTGCCATCTTAATGGAATCGGTTACCGGCACAAATGGCATCATCGTCCCGCCGGACGGATACATGCAGGGCGTGCGCGCCTTGTGTGATAAATATGGAATCGTGATGATCGCCGATGAAGTCATGAGCGGATTTGGCCGGACTGGAAAATGGTTCGCGGTCAATCATTGGAATGTTGTCCCCGATATTATGACGATGGCAAAAGGACTCACATCCGCGTATGCGCCGCTGGGCGCGGTGGCAATGAAGCCGGGGATCGCAGCGAAATTTGACGAGACCGCTTACAAAGCAGGCCTGACTTATACATCGCATCCGATTTCATTGGCAGCGGCCATCGCGAATATCAACGTGATGAGACAGGACAAAATCGTCGAGCACGCAGCCGCTATGGGTCCGGTGTTGAAGCGGATGCTGACCGATCTGGGCGAAGCGCATCCATCCGTCGGTGAAGTCCGCTCGATTGGGTTGTTCGGCATCGTCGAGCTGGTCAGGAACCGCGAGACGAAGGAACCGATGGCGCCGTGGAATTCGTCCAGCCCGGAGATGACCGCCTTCAAGAAATATTGTTTCGATCATGGATTGTTTTTGGATGTGCATTGGCACACCGCGTTGATCATCCCGCCGCTGATTATTTCGGAAGAGCAATTGAAGGAAGGCTTTAATGTGTTGGATGAAGCCTTGAAGATTACGGATAAAGCAGTGAAGTAAAGATAAAAAAAGCGCGTCCACGAAAGGACGCGCTTTTTTTTATTATGGCCTATTTATCAATAGCTTGCTTACTCATATTACTTACTATGTATTGAATTGGCCTTCCCTCGTCAAATCTGTATTGATTATTTGGATAACCAACCGTGGATCTATTGCAGAGAGAAACTGGCTGAGGGGCTTTTGGTTTTGCATAGGGTGGCGATGAAATAAAAATGCGGCAGTCGCTTTCAAAGTGACTGCCGCATTTAGGAATCCGGTTTGGGCGTGGATAATATTTATCGCGAAGCGTTTCGCGCTACAAGGTCCCGGCCGTTGAAGCGAAGTTGAATGGTCGCTCCTGTGTAAAGTCGGGCAGGCATTGATCCTGACTTTCAAGTTCCTGAACAAATGCATTCTCAAGACCGAGATCAAGCGCAAAGCCCATGATCTCATCATATTCGGCTTCCGAGAGAGTCCGGTTTATCTCGGGGTGGTTGCTTGCTTTATATTGAGGAGAATATTGCGACATAATGCTGACGAAAGTGTCCGTCGATAGACCTGACAGAAAACGCAGGCACTTTCGGCTGTTTTCCAGATTGCCGGGCAATACCAGATGTCGGACTAAAAGTCCCCGAGTCGCAATGCCGTCATCATCCACTTCCAGATGACCTACCTGATCCAGCATCTCGCTGAGAACACCGGGGACGATCTCAGCATAATCGCGTACTGCTGAAAACTGCCTTCCGATTCCATTATCCAGATATTTGATGTCGGGAAGATATATGTCCACCAGACCTTTGATCTGCCTGAGTGCCTCCACTGAATCGTATCCATTGGAATTGTATACAACGGGAATAACAAGCCCTTTTTCCTTTGCTACTTTAATTGCATCGGCCATTTGAAAAATCATGTGAGAAGGCGAAACAAAATTAATATTATGAGCGCCTAGATCCTGGAGGCGCAGCATTTCAGACGCAAGCTCGTCAATGGTCAAAGTGCGGGTGGGGCTGTGTCGAAATTCCTGGCTGATCTGATAATTTTGGCAAAACACACAACGAAGATTACATCCGGCGAAAAAAATGGCACCCGAACCTTTTGTCCCTGAGATGGGAGGTTCTTCTCCAAAATGCAGGCCGGCATGTGAGATTTGAATGTCAGCATGAACCCTGCAAAACCCGGACTGTCCTTCAAGCCGGTTTATCCTGCAATTGCGCGGGCAGCATTCACATCTTATCAGTTGATCCGTTAAAAAACTATTCATTTTGTCCTATCACCTATCGACCAGTGTCCGGCAGCGGATGGATGGATTCTCCGGATCAGGCAGCCAGGGAAGCGGGTCGCCTTGCCAACCTATGTATATTCAGGAAGGATTAGCGTCATCAACGTGAGAGCTCGTGAATAATAATTGGTCGAATGGCGTTCCAAATCTCTGTTCCAGTTCTTGTGCGGTCTTTGATAAGCAAGACAGCGGAGTACCCCAGATCAAAGTCTATCCAGGGAGTGCAACCGAACGCGCCCTGGTCGCTCAATTCAGGTCCATTACTGCCTGGGTGGAGAGAGGGGTCTGAAATCCAAAACCCGAAACTGTATCCTAACAATAGGTCGTCTTCGCCAGGACTACGCAAGAGCGGCAAGCCTGTTATTTGACTGGTAGACATCATCGTAATGCTTTCAGGAGACAGGACGCGTATCCCTGGATTGTAATCGCGATTGCTTAAAATCATTTGTAGGATTTTGTTGTAATCATACACAGTGGAAGAAGCGCCGCCAGCAATGCGCGGGTTAGTGTCACTACCTAATGTGCCGCCGCTGTAGGTGAACTGCTCCAGTCCAAGTGGTGCAGCAAGGCGTTCTTGAAACAAGTCGTTCCATGATTTACCGCTCACAACTTCAGCAACGTAGCCAGCCACCTGAAAACTCCCACCGCCATAGGCGAACTGTGTCCCAGGAGAAAACTCTAGCGGCGCATTGGCAATTTCTTGGGCGCATTCTTGCAAAGTCCCCTGCCAGCTATGCTTAATACAATCTGGGGACCCAAGCAAACCTGAAGTATGGTTCAGCAACATGCGTGTTGTTATGGCGGCTTTATCAGCGGGCCAGTTGATGTGCCCTTGTAAATAAGCGGCAATAGGTTCGTCTAAGTCAAGCAATCCATCTTCTACCAATGTCAAAATTACTACCGCCGAAGGCATTTTGGTAGATGAAGCAATGGGCAAAAAACTGTCCATGGTTTGATTACCAAGCGCTTTTTCATATATCACTTGTCCATTTTTGGCAAGAAGAAAGGTCAGACCATCTACCTTTTCTGGAACAAAGTTTTCCAACGTTTGTTCAAGAGCAGACCAGTCATAAGAAGTGTTGGCAGGTGAAGTGACAACGAGAGTAGGGGTTGTGCTTGTTGCTGTCGGGCTATTTGCCAGTGGTGTGACAGTGGGAGATGATGCAGTAAACCTGCACGAAAGTACAGTTGCCGCGACTATGAGTATTAATTTTCTTTTCATGGGTTTTATGATAGTTGCCATTCGTCATCTCTAGTTTATCTAGATGTAAAAACCTTGTAAAAGAAACGCAGATGAAAAACTATCGCCTAAGCGTCTAACGGCCTGCGTTATTAGAATGAACTTGCCTGGGACGTGGCGTCAGTGTATCCTTGAAGGGATAACACCGCGGGAACGCTGACGGGGCGTGAGCGTTTGGGAGTCCGGAAGCCGGTATGGGATAGATTTCCCTGCAAGAAATCATAAGCCCGTTGCGTTATTTTCTCCTTGTTCCAACGCTCAGCGTTGGAACAGCCTGG
>JAJYOH010000033.1 GCA_021796315.1 Chloroflexota bacterium | reverse complement strand
TTGTAAACAGGAAAACGCTCACAAACAACGTCATATGAAAATACTCCTTTCATCCATTGGCTCGAGTGGCGATGTTCAACCGATTCTGGCGCTTGCGCTTGAACTGCGCGCGCTTGGACACGAAGCTCGTTTATGTGCGGCTCCCAATTTCAAAGAGTGGATCGAGTCATACGGAATCGAATGTATCTCAAGCGGGCCAGACTTAAAGAAGCTTACCGGCGGAACCGTGGCTGGCAAACCGGCTTTGCCACCCAAAGAACAGTTGCAGAAGCTGGCTGACGAATCGGTGCGGACACAATTCCAGGTCATGGGCGAAGCGACGCGTGGATGTGATCTCATCGTCGCCGCGGGCGCACTGCAAATCGCGACGCGGTCCATCGCAGAGTTGAAGAAAATCCCTTACCTCTTCGCCGCTTACTGTCCAGCCGTTTTGCCGTCGCCGAAGTATCCCCCACCGAAAACGGGCGGCTCTCATCCGCAGACGTTGTCCGAGGCGGAAAATCTGCAGCTCTGGAAACAAAATGCAGACGAGTTCGATGCACGCTTCGGTGCGGTGCTAAATGAAGAGCGAGCGAAGATCGGCTTAAGTCCTGTACCGAGCGTTCAGCCATACATCTTCACGGATCATCCGTGGCTCGCCGCGGACTCGGCCTTAGCGCCATCTTATCCAAATGCTGACATGCAAATCTTTCAAACAGGCGCGTGGTTCTTACCTGATCAATCTGCATTACCGGATGAACTTGAAAATTTTCTCGCGAGCGGCGAGCCTCCTATATATTTTGGTTTTGGAAGTATGCGGGCATCGGACCAGACCAGCCGAATATTCATCGAAGCCGCGCGTGCTTTGGGACTCCGCGCGATCATTTCACAGGGATGGGCAAATCTCAATTTGATTGACGACGCGAAAGACTGCATCTCGATTGGCGATGTGAGCCATGAAAAATTATTCCCGCGCGTGGCAGCCATTGTGCATCACGGCGGCGCAGGGACAACAAGCACTGCCGCGCGTGCTGGCAAAGCCCAAGTCATCATCCCGCACAATTACGATCAGTTCTATTGGTCACATCGAGTACAGCAGTTGGGAGTGGGCATATCGGGTCCCATCCGCGATGACATTACCGTGGACTCGCTCGTCGGGTCACTGCGCGAATGTTTGCAGCCCGAGATGATGAAGCACGCTCAAGAACTGGCAAGCCACATTGAACTGCATGGGGTGCGCATTGCGGCAGAAAGGTTAATCAAAGGGCTTGGTGGATAAAAGCATTCACACAGCTAAAATTTGATCAAAGACAGCGGGACGACAATTGTGGACAATTTGACAAACAGGGAAAAGATCAATATCGGAATCGCGAAAAGAGCTGTCACACACCCAGCTCTGATTAGTGCACTTATTCTTTGTGTATGCCTATGCGTCCTTATTCCCATAAGTCCATCAAACGTGCGATGGGCAAGCCGGGACTCAGGTGTTTTTCTGTATATTGGCCAGCGTATCTTACATGGCGATCTGCCATATCGTAATGTATGGGATCATAAACCGCCAGTAATATTTTATATCAATGCATTGGGGCTGCTTATATCCAGAAATTCGCTGTGGGGTGTATGGCTACTTGAACTTATTTCACTTTTTGGAGCAGCATCGATTGGATTCTACTTATTCAAAAAGGTATTTGGGCTTTGGCCTGCAATATATGGTTTATTACTTTGGCTGTTTGCCCTTACGTTTTGGATCGATGGCGGCAATTTTACAACTGAATACACCATACCATTACAATTTTCAGCTTTATGGCTTTTTTATACCGCAAACAAGCCTAATTCACGACTTAGATATTGGTTCTTGATTGGCGCAACAGGAGGCATTGCTTTCTTTACAAAGCAGACGACAATTGGAATTTGGATAGCAATAATCTTTTGCCAAATGCTTGCTATCCTGAAGCACAATCAAACCAAGAAGCGCGCTACCCAAATCCTCGTTATTGCGCTAGGCACTTTAGCTACATCAATTTTCGTGATGCTGTTCTTTAGCATACAAGGCGCGTTTAGTGAATTTTGGGACGCAGCTTTCAAGTACAACTATTTCTACGCATTTGCAGATGCCCACTCCACAGTGAATCGGCTCAAAGCGATTTCGATTATTATGGCATATGCGCTAGGCTTAGGAGTGATTCTTTATAGAAAAAAATTTGATTCAAGTTGGAACTCGTTATTAACAATAGGCCTGATTGACTTCCCCGTGGAAATTTTATTGATAAGCCTCTCCGGCAGGCAATATCCGCATTACTATATGACAATTCTCCCGGTCCTTTCAGTATTCGTAAGCCTAGCCTTCTGGGTACTTTTCTCCCTATTACCATCTTGGGATATATCAAATATTCTAATGTCGGTATTTCGGTTTGGTTTGACAGGCATATTGTTAGGTGTTTTATCTTGGGGCATATCAAACAGTCGCAAGATACAATTTACTCCAGAAGCAATTAAAGAGTTTTCAACAGACCAAAGGGCTGCCGAATTCATAAGTTCAAACACCAACCCGGGTGATTATGTCTTAATGTGGGGCGCAGAATCTTCCGTGAATTTCTTTACCGAGAGAAAGAGCCCAAGTAGATTTGTTTATCAATACCCTCTTTACACTCGCCGCTATGCAGATGAGGCTAATATTCTAGAGTTTTTAGATGACATCATACAATATCGTCCTAGACTTATAGTGGACACCGCAAACGAACTTACTCCATTTTTTGATTTTCCAGTCCAGACGGAAAACATAAAAGAAAAAATCGAATATATTCGATCACATTATCAGCGAGAGAGAAATTTGGATAATTGGACAGTATACCAATACACAGAAATTGACAATTCGCTTGGAAAACGCTGAGCGATTCTTAACAGTCACCCTCTCATATAAACATAATTTAGTTCTCTTAACCCGGCCGCGAGAGATTCGTTCGCATCTTCTTCCTTCATTCGCCAGTCCCAATTGCCGCCCAATTTGCTGGGGAAGTTCATGCGCGCTTCGCCGCCCAAATCGAGAACATCCTGCATCGGCGCGATAGCAAACATCGCGACTGAAAACCAGATCGTTCGAATCAAATCCCAACTGAAATTGCGCGCGTCGGTGCAAAGATATTTGAAGGCGTATTCGCGTTCCTTTTCAGGTGCGGTATTCAACCAGCCGCGCGCTGTATCGTTATCATGCGTGCCGGTATACGCGACGCAATTCTGTATATAATGATGCGGCAAGAATGGATTGTCCGGGCCGGAGAAACCGAACTGCAAAATCTTCATGCCGGGCAAATGGTATCGTTCGCGCAACTCGATCACATCCTTGGTGATGAGTCCCAAATCTTCCGCGATGATTGGAAGCTTGCCATCATTTGAAATATCCTTCAAACCATTTGCAATTACATCAAACAAATCTGCGCCGGGACCGGGAACCCAGCGACCAATCTCAGCCGTTGGATTGCCCGCGGGGATTTCCCAATACGCGGCGAACCCTCGGAAATGATCGAGCCGGACGATATCCACCATTTTCAGAATCGCACGGAAACGTTCCAGCCACCACTCATAACCGGTCGCTTTGTGATTCTCCCAGCGATAAAGCGGATTGCCCCATAACTGTCCGGTCGGCGAAAAATAATCCGGTGGGACTCCGGCGACAACAGTCGGCTGACGTTCTTCGTCAAGATAAAACAATTCGGGATGCGCCCAAACGTCCGAGCTATCTGCGGCGACAAAAATCGGGATGTCGCCGACGATTCTGATTCCTTTTCCGTGAGAGTAATCACGCAAAGCCGACCATTGTTTGAAAAAGATAAATTGATAGAAGGCGTAACGCGAAATGGATTCGGCCAACGTTTGACGCGCCTGCGACAAAGCCGCCGCGTCTCTCTTCCGGACTGGAGACGGCCACGCCGTCCACGAGCCTCCGCCGTTTGATTCCTTTAGCGCCATAAAAAGAACATAATCATCGAGCCACGATTTGTTCTCAGCGTGGAAAGAATCAAATTCGTTTTGCAAGTCCTTCGACGCGTTCTTTTGAAAACGATGAAAAGCTTTTTCAAGCAGAGAAAGCTTCCACGGGATGAGCCGACCAAAATCCACGCGCGACGCGGAAAAGTCCGGCTTGTCTGCCAAATCAGATTCAGTCAGCAATCCATCGCGTAAAAGAAACTCAGGACTGATGAGATACGGATTCCCCGCGAATGCGGAGAAACATTGATACGGCGAATCGCCGTATCCGGTTGGGCCGAGCGGAAGGATTTGCCAAAGCTTGCAGCCGGAACCTGCAAGCCAATCAATGAAGCGATATGCCTGCGAGCCAAGATCGCCGATGCCATATGGCCCGGGCAAACTGGTTGGATGAAGAAGGATGCCACCTGAACGAGAAAAATTCATGTAATCCACCGTGAAAAAAATTTATTATCGTCGAGCTGAATGCAGCGGCAGACTTGATGCCACGTAGTCAAAGCGCAAATTATATTATTATGTCCTTCGACTTACTCTTCGAGTACGATGCCGTAGTGCCTTCGGTGCTACTCCGCTCAGGGCGACATTGTCAACGCGCCGCGAGTTGAGCGGAGACGCGTTGATAGAGTTGAAAATATTGTTTGGCCGACGCTGCCCATGAAAAGTCTTGAGACATGCCAGCCTTTTGCATCGTCTCCCAACGTTCATGATCGCGGAGAGCAACGAATGCTTTCTTGATCGCGTTAGCCAAACGCGTTACAGTCGGTTTTCCAAAAATAAAACCAGTTTCATCCTGAAAAATCGTGTCCTTCAATCCGCCTACCGCGCTGACAATCGGCACACAACCATAACGCATGGCAATCATTTGAGAAAGTCCACAAGGCTCGTAACGCGAGGGCATGAGAAAAATATCCGCGCCCGCATAAATTTGTCGAGCCAAGCCGCTATCATATTTGAATTCAGCGCGGACGTGATCGGGGAATTCGACTTGCAACGCCCGAATCAATTCTTCGACTTTCGGAACACCCGTACCGAGAATAACCACTTGCCATTCCAGATTTTTTATTTTTCTCAACGCGTCCGGAATTAAGTCAATGCCTTTTTGCGGGTCCATGCGAGAGACAACGCCAAGCAAAGGAACATCCGGATTGACTGGCAGGCCCAAACGAACCTGCAAAGCATTTTTGTTCAACGCGCGTTTCTCGAGTGTCGGCACTCCAAAGTTCGAACCAATCGCCGGATCGGACGCGGGATTGAATGAATCAACATCCAGGCCGTTCAAAATTCCGTTCAACGATTCCTTGCGTGCATGAAGATAATCTTCGAGGCCGCTGCCAAATTCCGGCGTCAAAATTTCGCGCGCATATGTCGGTGAAACACCTACAATCGAATCCGCCGCCCAAAGTCCAAGTGGAAGCGGCAAAGCGTGCGCCCATTCCGGCAAACCGGTTTGGGCTAACGGCAAATTGTACGCGTCGAGATTCGCGGAAACGTCCGGCCCCATGAAAGGTAAATTGTGCAGCGTCAAAACAGAACTCACGCCGGGAAATTCACCTTCCCATCGTTTCAACAAAAGCGCGTAACACGCCAGCGCGGTATGCCAATCATTCGCATGAACAATATTGGGTTTCCAATTTAATTGCTTTGTCAGCTCGAGCGCGGCCAGCGAAAAAAACGTATACTTCTCGCCATCCAGCCCGGCATCCAGCGAATAGACCGAACCGCTGGCCGAGATCGGTTCGCCGTCCAAAAAATAAACGGGCAGGCCGTTATGATTCGTCTCAAAGACCTGAACCTGGACTTCGCCCGTTTTACGCACCAGCGGGAAGATCATCAAAGGCCGTAACCCGTGTGTCTCTGATTTGACGACTGAGTGCATAGGCAAAACGAGGCGGACGTCAACCACGCTTCCATTCGTGACGTCGGGCGGGAGTCCACGCAACGAGCGCGGCAGCGACCCGGCCACATCCCCCAACCCTCCAACCTTGACAAAGGGTTCCGCTTCCGCGGCCAAAAAGAGGACATTCAGATTTTCAGGCATTGAGCAATTTTACAACGAAATGTGATAAGACAATAAAAATACTTCCAAGCAAAAACGGCCAATGATTTTATATTCATCAGGGCTTTGTAATCAAACATTAATCTTTGGGCAGTATAAGAATAAGCAACCTAATGGTAAACCAGAATAGAAGCATTATTAGAAACTATCAGACTGCAAACGCGGAAAACATAACCTTAACTCGAAACCTGTCCACGCCAATCTGGCAGCGTTTCGTTGAGGATCATCCAAACGGAAACATCTTTCATACGCCAGAAATGTTTCAGGTCTTTACGCGAGCAGAGAAACATTATCCCACTATATGGGCAGCGGTTAATTCAGATGGTTTCCCAGTGGCACTCTTCTTGCCAGTCAACATCACCACCATAAGCGGCCTCCCCCGCTTTTCCACCCGCGCGGTCATCTATGGTGGCGTTCTGTCCGAAAGAAGCGAGCGCGGGCACGCCGCGTTAAGTGCATTGCTTCAAGCCTTCAAACAGGATCGTTCAACACCGCTGCTTTTCACTGAGATTCGCAACATAACTGATGCAACCTATTGGCAACCAATTCTTGACAACAACAGATTCCTTTATCAAGACCATCTGAATTATATTGTTGATCTTGATCGTCCAGCAGAACTTATTTGGAAAC
The DNA here is from genome assembly GCA_021796315.1 of Chloroflexota bacterium. Next base: position 14,559 of record JAJYOH010000033.1, on the reverse strand, counting down.
AATTCGATAGTCAAGCGAGAACAAAAATACGAAAAGCCGAGAAGTCAGAAATAGCGGTCGAGGAAGTAAAATCCTTGGAGCAGGTACAGGAAGGCTATAAGATCCTTGATGCAGTCTATCGGCGTATTCAAGTCCCTCTTGCGCCAAAGTCACTATTTACAGCGGCTATGGAAGTCCTAGGAACTGATGGCAAATTGCGGTTTCTGCTTGCCAAGAAAAATGGAATTTACATCGGCGTTTCGGTAAATTTGTTATATAAGGACCGGATATTCGGCTGGTATGCAGGAGCTCTGGATGAATATTCCACATTCGGGGTTAACGAGTTACTCAATTGGACAATCATCGAGTGGGGCGCCAGCCAAGGCTATAAAATCTTTGACTTTGGCGGGGCGGGGCGCCCAAACGAACCATATGGTCCGCGCAACTTCAAAGCAAAGTTTCGGGGCAGATTGGTGAACTACGGAAGAAATATATATGTCAATTCCCCATACCAACTGAAGTTAAGCAATTTCGCATACCGGCTTTACCGAAAAGCACTATAATATATTTGCATCCCGCCTACTCACGAAACCAAGAATCTGTGCGGAAATCTTCACGCGATAGACAGCGATGCCGATTTTCAATTCAAGATAAGACGTAATTAAATTTCTAATCACTTGTCCCTCAGAAAAGAAAACACGGATGAGCATAGAAATCATTCAAAGTCTGCCCGAGGACACGTGGCGGCTCTTTGTTGACCGGCACCCTGACGGCAACATATTCCAGACGCCCGAGATGTTTAATGTTTTCAACGATGCCTATGGATACAAACCGCTTCTATGGGCGGCAATAAATAGCAATCAAGAACCACTGGCCATCTTTCTCCCAATAAATATCTCACTAAAAATGGGGCTGCTACAATATTTTACGACGCGCAGTATCTGCTTCGGGAGCGTGCTCAGCATGCCGGGAGCGGAAGGAAACGCAGCCTTAAAATTCCTCCTAGAAACATACAGACACAACATAACCAACGGGTCGCTTTTCACAGAATTACGCAATTTGAGCGACCTAGGCACCATCCAGCCAATCCTTGAAGAACAAGATTTTAGTTTTGAACCACATTTGAACTATCTGATTGACCTCCGGCAATCTGTGGCCGAGTTGAAACGAAATATGGATCGCGAAGTGATGACAAATGTTAGAAGAGCGCAAAAGAAAGGAGTGATTGTTCGTGAAATCACACGCCTGGATGAGCTTCCATCTCTTTATGCAGTGCTTCAAAATGTATTTCAGCGAATACAAGTTCCACTCGCACCAATTTCTCTGTTCGCATCGGCCTTCAAGCTCCTTTACCCGAGAAAAATGATCAAGGTTTTGGTGGCTTCGGTCAATGGGACAATCATTGGGACAGCCTTTCGTCTGCTCTATAAAGATAGCATTTTCGCTTGGTATGCTGGCGCGCTTAGAAGCCACGCCACGTTCAAGGCACACGATTTGCTCAACTGGCATATCCTTGAATGGGGAGCAGAGAATGGTTTTCGATACTTCGATTTTGGCGGGGCAGGCAAACCCAACCAACTCTACGGGCCGCGTAATTTCAAGGAAAAATTCGGAGGCAGGCTGGTAAACTTTGGTCGCAACAGGTGTATCCACGCGCCACTGCGGCTAAAGGCCAGTAATTTTCTATACAAGCTTTATCGAAAGACGCTTTAGTCAATCCGTCAAGCGTTCACACGTTTATCAGATTGTCAGTGCGGTCTCGTGTAAATTGACAACAGGTATAACATATTCACGTACCACCCACATTTTTTCTAACACGAGGACAAAAAATTGGATAAATTTCGCCGCATCTTCGCTGTGACATTCCAAAAGCTAATGTTCATTATTGCGATCTTTTCCAGCATACTCAGTTCGTGCTCTTCGTCTTCCATTGCGGTTCCGCCTACAGTTTTGTCCTCCGACCCACCCATCACTCCGCCGCCCGTGCAAACACATGAAAATTCTTTTTATGTGGACAGCAGCATTGGCTCTGATCTAAGCACCGGAACATTTACTTCGCCTTGGCAGACGATTCAAAAAGCGGTTAAAACAGCGCAAGCCGGCGACACAATTTACATTCGAGGCGGCAACTATACGACCATCTTCGGCGGCTGGAGTTTTCAGAATTCAGGAACACGAACCCGTCCAATCACTCTCACCAACTACCCGGGCGAGCAGGTAGTCATTGAAATCACCCAGCCCAGCCACGATTATCGAGCCTTTGGTTGTTGGTACGCGCCGCCCGATCCTCCAGATTGGCAGACAACTAAAGCGGATTTCATCCGTATTATTGGCTCTGATGTTGCTCCCCATGTGCTCTCGAATGGAACAACCAGCCATAAAGGAATCGTCATTCAGGGTGTGCCAGGCATAACGGCGGGGATTGAAGTCGGAGGAGATTGTGATAATTGGGAGGTTGCTGGAATTGATTTCGTTGACGTGGGATATGCTATCTTCACCAAGAAGAGGGTCTTCCGTACAACCGAGGACAACAGCCCAAACTATTGGTATGTTCACAACAATCGCGTCTATGGATTTTACCGGGAATCGGGGATGCAATTTAACGGTAACTATAACCGAATAGAAAACAATGAAATTTACAAAGTTGACAATCAATCACTCACACCATATGGATGTCAACTTCTGAACATAAACGGAAACAATAACATAATAAGCAGAAACACCCTAAGCCGCTCAGATAGTACAATCCAGTGTTTAGGCATTCTACTTGAGTGGGATCTGGCCGACAAAAACATCATCGAGCAAAACACCATCTCCAATATAGCTGGAAACGGGTCGCTAGTTATCGCTGGCGGCGATAATAATGTTATAAGACAAAACACAATTTACGCGGCATCCAGCGACTGGTTTTACATTTACCCCGACAGAATCGGCTTCACTGGATGGCCCTGCAACGAAGAAACGAATGACGTCTCTGATATTCCAGCCAACAATCCGGCTGCTCCGGATTATCAATACTATTATCCTCACAACTGCAGTTCTGTAGGAAACCAAATTTACGGCAACACGGTTATTAAGCCTTAACACATTTAGATTTCCAATAAGTGGATAAAAGTTTACTTCAGACAGCCATTGGTAATAGAGAAAAGCAAAGCTTCCTGTTACTTAATAAGCTTATTCACGGCTTAATCAATCATGTCCAATATGTTAGAATTGATTGTCATATCAAATTTTCTTGCAAATAATTTTGGAGCGCTTATCAGGCTTTCGAAATCCTGATCGCTTAAGATTGCCGGATGAGGCGATCTGGACCAAGCAATATATCTCAGGCTATCGTTCACGATACGATTTCTAAAATCCGAATTTAGAATCACGGTTTGAAAGAAAATCTCCTCGGGCAATAACACATGCCGAAAAAAGTTCACGAATCTCGGATTCTTCCTCACAAATCCGTCAACATACTCGATACAATCCCTTGTCAAACACCAGTATGCACTTCCCCCAAACACCGAAGTACTCTTGGGTAGACTGCGTCGAATCGGAGGCTTATCGGCTAAATGCAGCCATAAACGAGCAAGTAAGGGATATCTGAATTCGCCCTTCTTCCGCAACGCAAACCGCCGTCCGCGCCAATTAAAGTGCCAATAAGTGAGGCGGTCTAATCCACCACTCTCGCTTTTCCAGCGATCGCTCGGCAACGCAAAATATTCGATGAACGAATTCTCATTGCTCGCGTTCAGGTAATCCCGAATGTGATTATTGGGTTTTATTGGATAGTCTTGTCCGGTGAGCAATATGACATAATCGCACCCCAAATTCATTTCTAGTATCACGCGAAGGCCATCTAATGTAGCCTCAACATGACCGAAATCTCCCCAGTTACATAGATGGCGTTCAAGAAAATGCACATTCTGATATGAATTCAGGGGATCTGTCATTCGTCTATAGATCGCATAATCCGTTTTCCTATCAACGTGAACAAGAAACGATGTCTCATCAGCACTGAGTCTGCGAACAAGACGCACCAGTTGCTCTGGCAATTTGTGGGCAAGAATGATGTAAACGATTTTCATATAGGCCTCCGGCAAGAAGCCGTCGAAGCATTGTCGTTGGCGATTGGATATTTATCCCTATCCGAGTTCACGTTGACTGCTTTACAACATTATATTTCCGACGGCTGGCACAAGAATGCTTGGTTGGATAATTCACATGATCAGAATAGTTATCTTTCAACAAATAGATTGTTCTCACGATCCAAAGTAAGTCTACTCAAAATTACATTTTCCTGATCAGCCGCTGACGACGCCCGCGTTTTCCACCATCGAGCAACATCGCGAGGCAAGGCGTGCCAGTCGCCCCGCATTTGTCTCATAGATTGCAGGAATTCGGTATATATTTCCAAAGCTTTACCGTCCATCAAATAATCTGGATGTGTGTTCAGAAGCGCCATTCCGTGATACATCTGAATAAACTTGACTTTCTCCAACCAGATTCTTGGAGTTGTCTCTCCCAGCACCTGTATCAAAGTATGATCTTGAACCAACGTGTAAGGCAATTCTACAAAGCGGCCCAGAAAAAAAGGCCAGATGCACATCCCGCCGCCTGGAATCGGCTCGAAGGGATCTGTATCAAAAAAAGATGAGTCATATTCGATTTCCAGGGTCTGCATCCATTCCGGATTCCGAAGCGTCAACGGTGACCGGAAGCCAACCATCCCATAATCTTTCATCCGCCTGTTTATTCTGATGACCCTTTTTTCAAAAATACTTCTTGAATAAAAGAGCCTTCCATCATGTTTTAATCCGTGGCAGCCTATTTCAAATCCGCGCTCTCTCAATTCCTGCATCAATTTGTAGTTCAACGGATATCGTTCGAGAACAAAATTGAACGAGGAGCGCAGCCCAAGACTCTCCTCCAAGTCTGCCACATTGCGAACGAAAGTTTGACCTTTGGCTGTTTCAATGTCGTGGGTCAATACGAATGCAAATTGCCTGCCTTCAGGCCAGAAGTCCTTGTGCATCGCGACTTTGTTATTTGTTTCGATCAAAAGCTGGCGAATTATTTCCCACTGGAATTCAGCATATCGAGTATCTAGCGGCCAGTGCCTAATCTGTCCCTTTCCCCTGAAAGATTTGCTGTAGAGTTTCCGAAGGAATCTGGTAAGGAATCTTGGAACGATGGGTTTTAGTAAATAATATAATTTCGTCAAAACGCCCATCCTCCAGTGGTCATTGCCATATTGCGCTTCGCCCAAGACCAGGGTCAATAATTCCTGCAAATTGGTTTCACTACCGGATAAATGCAACAATGGCAGCGCTTTCCTTGCCACGTCCTGCCAATCGCGTTGAGTGAAAACACGGTCCAATTGCCAGAACTCTTCAGGCGTGTTCCAACTCCAAAGGTTCGACATTGTTATTCCTTCCATACTATGATTCATGCAGAGCCACGCCGCAACTTTCACTTTGCCGCAATTCACCAGCACGCCAAAGCGCTGTATAAGGTTCGATTGCTCGCGCGTCTATCTCTTGGCGCAATCATCTCGTGCGATTGTAGTAAATTCTTATTGCTTCAGCCAATGGGTCAGTTGCCAGAAATCGTAATCCCGACTCCTTAAATGTAATATCGCGTTCCCTACCTTTGCCATAGAAATCCAGTAACTTTTCTTTGAAAAACGTCATGGGATGAAAATAGCGAATCGTTTCAAAATCAGGCATTGGAAACTCAACACCGAAAGCAACTAGGCAAGCCAGGTATGGAAAACTCACTCCCGCTTCCAAAGAGCCAAGCAAACTATTCCAGAAACGAGCATTCATGTCTGTAATCCTGAGATTCCCATCGCTCTCATATATAGAGTCTAAACAAGCCCATCCATTCCATCCCAGACCAGATACAAGTTTCTGGACCATTCGCAAGAACCCGTCATCTTTTACGAATTCCACTGCGCCCATTGGAGCAAATGGCAATGTATTTGGAATTAGTCCCTTCTGAAAGGTTGCGGCCAGCAATTCTCCGTTTCGAGAAAGCACATTCAAAGTTATATCTTTTCCGGCAAGGAAACTTTGGACAATAAAGCGTCCCTGTGATTTCTCCGGACCAAGCCGTTCCAAGTATTCCTTGAGCTTCGGCAAGTTATCAAAGCGCAAAATTCCTATTCCGCCCGCAGAACCTGTAGGCTTGAGCAACACGGGAAACCGCATATTTCGTAATCTTTCCTCAAATTGGTCACCGTAATCAACCAACACGGTTTGAGGACCTGGCATTTGGGTTTTTTCCAAATATTGGGCTAAGGACCACTTGTTGTTCACAATTTCAAAAGATTCTCGATCTGGCAAGGGAACAATTTTCATGGAAGTTGATAAAGTTTCGCGATTGGCAATTGCAAAAGAGATTGCATTGGTATCCACAGGCAAAAGCACATCTATTCTTTCTCTTCTTGCAACATCCATCACAGCATCCAGCATAGAACCGCCTTCGCGAGAATGTCTAAATACATATCCACATTGATAACGCGAAAACCGGGCAGGCGACCAACGATTCTTTGAAAGGACATGTACTTTAACATTTGGAAAATGGGCAAAGCAATGCAGAACCAGCAGGGCAAAAGCGCTTTCGCCGTCGGGAATTAAGACAGAAAAAGATGGCTCCATTTGCAATCTCCTATACTGACAATATCCCAAAAGTGCGACAAGCGGCACCTAGGAAATGGACCTACTCCTAAACGCGTCTAGCCACGATGAGAATCGTTCCACCGTATCAGAGTTGACATATTTATTGGCGGCCAAATCATAAAGAGACGGTCTGTACACATAATCATAAGCGCCAACATAATATATGATGTTCTTGCTGAAGGCGCTCTTAAATTGATAGACACCCCAGAGTCCATCTGTGCGATCATAAGCGGGCGGTAGGTCTCCCCCAGACACAATCCGGCCTACTTCATCGGGAATTCCCCACAGATCATACGTTTCACAGCCTTGATCTTTTGCCCACTTAATTGCCTCCCATACCAGTAAGTTATTAGGGCGTGTGTTTGAGGGTAATTTCAGCGAACCCGCGTGGAAATCGGCGGCATATTTTCCAAATCGGTACGCCATACGTACGGCCAACAAGCTTTCCTGATGATAAGCCAAGAACATCGCCGCTCGATCATCCCTCTTGAACGTTAACCATTCCTTCTCGTAGTAATCGAAAGTACGAGAAGAAAACTTCTCGCGTTGGGCAGTTGCCTTCATCATGCGATAAAAAGCAGGCAAATCTTCGTCACCGCCAAAGCGGACAGTTACCCCATTCCGCACGGCAGACCTGATATAGGTCCGGGTGTTGCTTCGTATCCGCCGCAGAATCACTTCAAGATCAGGCGTAAGGTCCAAGACGATGCTGGTGCGCGGTTGATTATTATGCTGTCCCGCTTTAAAACCTTTCCTTACAAGCGCCCGATCAATTTCAGGATCATTCGGGAGCGGTGGCTCGATTTTTAGAAAGATTGCATTGTTAAGTCTGGCAATCCTATGCAACTCCAACAGCAATACATCTGTTATTTCTTTATCTAACCACTTTCCAATGGGTCCGCGCGGAACATAGGTTATACTGGCCAAGCCCAGGGGAAGCGGCTTTATCAGGATTTGGGCACCAGCCAAAATTCTTCCGCGAGCTTCAACTGCTACTCGAGATGCCTTCCATCCAAGTTTTTCTTTGAATTCGCCCCATTCCCAAGACTGCATAAGTGCGAACATGGGCTCTCGCAGAACAAACTCATTCCATTCATCGCGCCTTTCAGCGCTCAGGTGTGTAATCCTTAACATTTTCATTAGAAAGTCCGGTTTTACATTCAAGATGACAATGCAATATCTTTCTGAATATGACGTCGGTTGCGCCCATCGCTCTGGAAAAGTCGCACAGTTTGATAGGCCAGTGAATACATTGCGTTCCTCAGGGATTTTCCTTTATCAGCAATCACCATCACCTACTTTGATCTCCAAAATTTGACATGCGTGGACGTAGAACCGCCTTAAAGACACACATACCTCCAAACGATCCGATCAAAGGAATATTTTGAAACTTCTCAAAAAACAGTGCTGTTTTGATAGCTAACTCTTGAGGAAATATCTCCTTGTCGAAGAGACTTGGTAATTCATATGGAATTGTTTTAGTTTCCAATATCGCGAACCCCATCAATTCTAGAGACTTTTTAAACTTTGGGATGAAATAAGTTGTCAAGGAAGGAGCGTTGTGATTAGCACCTTTCCTGTTCTTAATTACGGGTATGGCAAGAATCATTTTTCGCAATCTTTTTGTTAAGAAGAACGGCAGGTTTAAGACTCTAATCAAACGTGCCCGATTTAGGATGCTTATAACTAAAACACCGCCGGGTTTCATGACTCTTGCCAATTCCTGTAATGCTTTGTCCTTGGACTGAAGATAGGAAATCACTCCCAGACAAACAATGGCGTCAAAACTTGAGTCTGCGAGAGGCAACGATTCGATATCCGCTTGTAAAAATGAGACATTGATTTTATCGGCGTGTCCGGGAGTATTGTTGGCTTTCGCAATCATCTCATGAGAATAGTCCACGCCCAGAACCTCATATCCCATTCTGTCAGCCTCATAAACAAATTTGCCGGCGCCACAACCAACCTCGAGAATCTTCGAATTCCTAGGCAAACCCGAATCTACTAACCACGAGAGGGCCGTATTAATTCTTTGTCTGTAACAATCCGCATGGAAATCTTGTCGATCGTAAATGCTATTCCAGTACTCAACTTTGTCCTGTTTAGAAAACAATTGCCTATAATATTGTTTCACGTTGTCAACTGCCTTATTCGTCACAGATACTTTCAGAGAGATAAATCCATGAACAATCGATTAGGATTGATCTGTTGCATCATGGCACGCTCTTCCAATTGAGGCATTTATTCCTTCAATACCAATAACTCACACTAGAGAGACCCAAGTCTTGGGTCTAAAAATAGAACGAAATACCTGAAACCAGTCACCAATAAATGGGCCAAGATCAATCCAAGAAAATAGCGCATCAACTTTTTTACCCTTGAGAGAGCGCCACCACTCCCCTACGGTTAGTTGTCCTCTGCACCAATAATAATAGGATGATTGAAGATCGCGCCGAAAAAATATCCATTTTGCACTTCCATATTTTTGCACTCGACTTTTCGGCAAATCCCATCCAAGGGCATCGCAATACATAGTGTAAAGCAATTCCACTCCACCGGCCTCAGCCATAGCCGATTTGCTGGTAGGGCGTCCAACGTTGGGTTCGATAATGAAATACCTATCGCTCTTTGAGTCTCGCTTCATTTCCAAGTAGCCAAGCCCGCGGAGTCCGACGCGTTTGAACAATCTCACAGTTTCCTGCAAGACAATATCATTTCGGCATTCTTCGCCCAAACACCCCTCGCCAGTCTCGGGAGGCCATTGTCGCAATTTACGTGTGACAAAGGTTACCAACGGCTCGTGATTGGCACTAAAATAGCAATAACAAGTATAAAGATTCGAATCCGAACCTTCGACCCACTCTTGAACAATAAGATCGTTGTACCATTTTCCGCAGCGATCGTAGAGTGAGAGAAAATCTTCCGGCGTAGATAGTTTATACACCTTGAACTTTAATTTCCGTTCCCATTTTTCAGTTCTGACAGATGGCTTTAGAATGCAGGGAAAAGTAAGTGCGCGAGCTGCATGCTCTGCATCATGTCTGCACTTAAGTATAAAGGTGCGCGGGGTTGCAAAACCTTCTTGTTGAGCAAAACTATAAAAATTGGTTTTATGCATCAATAGTTCGCATACCTGTGGATCAGATAGGACAATATGATACCAAGAATCCAGTTGCTGACGATGCTGGGAAATTGGTAAAACATTTAAATCATTACATGGAACGAGGACCGCTTTTTGTTCAAGCCTCTGTCCCAACTTTTTCAGAGTATGAATCAGAGCTTCATTTTCCGTTTCTGCATAGATAATCTCTGTACAAACATTGGTTCTACAACAATAATGTTCGGGACGCTTGGCAATACCAATAACAGGGATATCTCGATATGCCAACGTACGAGCGGCTCGCAATCCATTAATACTATCGAGACCAATTACAATTGCAAAAGGTTTATTGCTTAGTCGACTATTGCGTCCCATGTTAATGACTCCTTCATAGGCTTTTCTATTATCGGTTGATCTCATCTCGCTTCAAGGAATCGATCCAAGCCAAACAACTATCTACAGTCGTAACATTTAAAATACGATTGGTAATTAAGCGATACACAATGGGGTTATAAACATAGTCCCACGAGCCAACGTAGGCGACTACATTCTTACAAAATCCTCTCTTGAAATGATACACGCCCCATAGGCCATCGAATCGTTCTGAAACCGGAGCCTCGTTCCCGCAAGATACAACTTCACCAATTTCTTCAGGAATACCCCAAAGGTCGTACGTACGGCATCCCTGCTCCTTGGCCCATTTGATCGCTTCCCACATAAGCAAATAATTGGGGTGCATGTAAGAAAATTCCTTTGATGAACCCCCATGAAAGTATGCAGCGTGCTCACCGAAGCGGAATGCCATATGCACGCCCAAAAGCTGATCCTCGTAAAACGCCATCAAGAGAACAGCTTCGTTGCATTCATTGAACATCTGCCATTCATGTTCATAATACGAGCGTGTCCGGGGCGGGAAACGCTCCCGCTTCGCGGTAAGACGCATCATATCAATAAAATCCGCAATATCTTTGCAGGTTCCCGCCCGAACAGTGACACCTTTCCGTGTACTTTGCTTTATATACTCCCAAGTTCTTTTTCGCATCCCATGTGCAATACCCTCGAGGTCGGGCCGTAAATCAATAACGATTGTAGCTGTTGGTTGATTATAAAGATGGCTACTTCTAAAGCGAAGCTGTTTAAGCGATTGAGAATCTTCCGCGTCGTTCAGAAGCGGTGGTTCCACTTTCAGAAAGATAGCATTGTGCGCTCGAGCAATTTGATGGAGTTCAGACAACAACGATGCAGTTTCTTTCTCCAACCAGCATCCAATCGGACCTCGCGGAACATAGGCGATACCCGCAAGGCCCTGGAGCAAAGGCTTTATCAGCATTTGCGCGCCAGCAAAAATTTTCCCATTAACTTCAACAGCAACTCGAAATGCTTTCCATCCTAGTTGCTCTTTGAATTCGCCCCATTCCCAGGATTGTAACAGCGCGAACGAAGGCTCCCGGGAGACAAACGCGTTCCATTCATCACGTCTCCCAGAGTTTATCTGCAGAGCTTGCAGCGATTTCATTGGCATAGCCTGTTCCGAGTTTAAAGGAATCGCCGATAAATATCGTAGCCCACAACGCTGGCGCGGAAAAGCAATGGATTCGGCACCCAGGTATAGCGACCATAACAGACCAGTTCACCGCCAAATTTGGCCTTAAAATCCCGGACACCATAAGCCTCATCGGGCTTACCGGCACCGCCGAAATCATATATGCGGTAACCGTTCCTCGATCCCCACTCAAGTATGTGCCACATTAACAATTCGTTTGGCACATAGTTGCTATATGTACGATTTACACCTCCATACCAGCCAAAAATCGTGTCTTTATATAACAAATCCACCGAAGTAGCGACAGGCACTTCATCCACATAAGCCAGGGTAAATTTAATCATCCGTTTAGGATACAAATCACAGAATGCAAACTCGAACAAAGAGCGATCCGCAAGCGGGACGCGCGCCTCATGATAAGTTTGCTCAAGCAGGGTATAACTCTCCGCCACTTGATCAAGGTCTTGCGCTTCCCGAATAACAACCGAGGCGCGGTGGATGCCTCGCTTAATGTTTTTGCGCGTCCGCGGCCCAATTTTCTGAAATACCGTTTCTGGTGGACAATCTAAATCAATTAAATAATTAAGATGATCCTCGTAAATGAAACGGCTTTGCTGAAGGATTGATCGAGCATCTTCAATATCTGATAAATTACGCAACTCGGTAAATAGGGTATCATGAAAATTGCTCTCCGTGTATGATTTGCACAAGAGCGCCAACCCTTTTCTCCCTTCCTCATCCGGCTTCCAAAGAATGCCGCCATATACAATAGAACGCGCGGTGAGGCATCGAAACATGTTGTTATTCAGCGAAACCTGTACAGGCAACATAAGCACTAATGGCTGACCGTTACCTGTTACCACAGCCCACATGGCGGGACAATGCCGTTTGGTACCTTCAAAGACGCGAAACATTTCAGGCGTATGGAATATATTTCCAGAGGGGTGTTGATCTACAAACTGACGCCAAATATCATCAGGAAGCGTATGAACTATTTTCATATTCATCGAATATATATCCGCAAAAGATTCAGGGACGCCCGTCCAGTTTCTGATACGCATCCAAGAGATGTTGCTCTTGATGGTGCCACGCAAGCTCCTCGTTTATTCGCCGGCGGCCTGCTCGACTCATTGCATCGCGTCGAATCGGATCGTCCATCAGTTCGGCAATCTTTCTAGCAAAATCCATTTCATCCCCCGGCTTGGCATAGATGGCCGCATCTTGCGCGGAAAAACGATGTTCGGGCAAATCAAAAGACACAATTGGTTTCCCCATTGCCATATACTCCATAACTTTGGCAGCAGTGGAACGATCGTTATAGTCATCTGACGGTTCCGGCGCAACACATATATCCATGGAGTTCAAATATTTTGCCACCTCTAGCTGTTCGCGAATCCATCCGGCAAAAACTGTATATGGCTCAATTTGTAGTTGATTGGCTAGCAATTTTAGCATTGGCATCGCGCTTCCATCACCCACGACCACACAAAGCAGATTTCTCCGTCTCAGGTCATAAACTAGATGACGAATCGCCCTCATCAGATTATCCACTCCGTCTTGAATACCTGTCACACCTACATACCCAACAATCGTCTTTCCGCTCTCTCGAAGAGATTCCATCGCATCCGAACCGCGAAGTTCCCCCAAATCCGGGCCATTGCGGACAATCGTTACTCGATCCCCGTCAACTCGGCCGCGGCAAGTAGCAATATCCTTATAGGACTGGTTGGTGGAAATCACATAATCGGCAAGGCCAAAGGAAAATTTCTCAAGCCAGAGCAACACCCTGTAAAGTGCCGATCTACCTTTTCCTCCAAACCGGGAATAATACAATTCAGGCGCAAGATCGTGGTGATCCAACACATATCGCTTTCCAAACAATTTGTAAAACCCCGCAATGAAGGCAAAAGCATCGGGCGGCTGGTGAGCATGAACAATATCGAAATTACGTGTGATGAAAACAAATAACGAAATGAAAAAAGTCGCTATTAGGGAAAAACCGTACTCCCACGCGTAACCCCAAAAACCATGGCCGGATGATGGCGTTGGAAAACGATAGACTCTCACCCCGTCCAATAACTCCCTCCACGGCTGGTCGTCTCCCCTTGGGGCAATTATGGCCACATCGTAACCAGCAGCGGCCAACGTATGAGCTTCGCGCCTCACACGGTCATCGCGAGGATATGGACAATTTTCCAGCAACATTAGAATGCGAGGCCGTTTCAATGCACCTTCACTTGAAGTAATAGACATATAACCCTCGATAAAGAGATAGATAGTCGCACATTGGCTGCTCAATGGTCTTGAGAATGTTACAAAACATCTCCGGGTAAATATCCCTTCAACCTCATCCCTGAAGACATGACATCAAACAACAAGGCATTCTCGGGAGTCGTTCGATAATCCCTTGCCTTATAGTTCTGACTCGATATTTTAGACACATCGTAGCCAAACCGGCCCACGTCAACACCCAAAAAAGAAGCAAGGTCAGCTAATATTCTTAGTGGATACATACAAAGCTCTTCGTAGCTAAATTCAAGAAATTGACCCTTTTCTACGAGTGACATCCGCTCACTTGTCTCGGTAATTTCCAGAATGCATGTATTCCAATAATTTGCGCAATGGTTCCTATATTCGCTCTCAGAAAATTTATACTTCAAATATTTTCCAAAATTCTTCTTGAAATAAGACTCTACAACTGACGGCCCGTAACGATATATATGAATAAATCTGGCATCTGGAAAAATTTCCAGAATTTCAGGAATTAGAAACGAGATCATCGCGCTTTTTGTAAAGAAGATCTTCGACGGGCCCGCAAGCAAGTGGAAACCCGTGAAAATATCTCTGATTCTATTTCTATAATTCGAGGGCCAATTTGCAACCGAAATTTTTGTAAACCTTCTTGGATCGACTTCAATAGGCGGAATATCCACCTGCGCCGTATCGAATGGTTCCAATGCCGGATGCCATACCTCATTCGCCTCGCCCGGGAATCCGACAAGCTGTGGATTAGATTTGAGTAGATCCACCAACAAGGTAGTGCCGCATCGTCCCGTTCCAACGATAAAAATCGGTCGCCGCATGGAAAAGCCAAAAGCTCGCCCCACCGCGCCTGCCATTAAACACCCTACATCGAAGATTCTTTCTCTAAAAATGAACTGCGCCATCTAATCCTCTTGTTATTTCAGCATTTCTCCTCCATATTATTATCTATTACCCCACTGAAGCATATCGTCAAAACGATATATTTGTTTTGGCCTCTAGAATAG
>JAJYOH010000431.1 GCA_021796315.1 Chloroflexota bacterium | reverse complement strand
CGTCGCATCATTGGACTGTAGCACGGACTATGATATGGCATCGTTGAGCGTATAGAATTCTTTGGCTGCCCAGCAGCTTGCGTTCGTGTCATGCTGCACTCTCAAAGGGAGAAGCAGGACGGCGGCGCGTGGACAATATTCGGAGCAGAAAAAACTCGAAGCAGAAAAATGCCTGTGAATCGCGGCGAATCCCTGTTTTAGATACAGGTGATTTCAGTCAGCGACAGGCCACCGGAGTAGAAGCACTGCAATCAGAATGAGCATGTCAATGAGAATGCCCACCACTCCCTGACCATCCAGATTCTTCATGCTTCCATTCCAGAAAAGAAGGGAAGCAAGGGCAGAAAGTGCGGCGCCCCCCACGACAACGGATCGCCACCAAGTCTGGTTCACCAGAATGCCTATCCCACCAACGATGAGAGCCATTGCAATCAGGATTAATGAAATACTCGCCGGACTTCGAGTTGCCTCATTCCCAGGAAGCTTGGAGAATGCCCATGAGCCATCGGGCCAGACCATTCCAGGCTTGAGCTCAAAATATCTTGCGCTCTGCCCGAAATACAACAAATGGACTATGCCGTGTAGCACGAGGAATACACCGAAAACGGACCTCATGGAAAAATTCCTCCTTTCTTCTCAAAACAGATTGAAGCTAAGATCACCGACAGTGCCCAACGGACTTGCGTTCGCTCGCGGGGCATGCCGAAGGGAGAAGCATGGCGTGGGGCTACGGACGAAGCAAGACAGACAGAGTGAACGCTGTTTTGGCTGGCGTTATTTGGAAGACGACGCGCTCTATGGAAGAAAATACACTGGCTCTTTCTTTACTGCGGTTGAGAGATTTCGAAGTAGTCAAACTGCCCGACTACATCATCGGGGGAGCGAACATTGCTGACGCCAATTCCTACTTTTTTGAATTGGAAGAAATTACCGAAGCGACCTACTCTTGTCCATTGGTCGGGTGCGGTTGCGTAATATCCACTGATAATATCGCCTTTACTCTCCAAACGTAAGTAAACGTCTTCAGCATCGGTTGCGGCGCTATAATCGCCAGTCGCACCCCCAATTTTATAATCCATATAGAAACCATTTCCACCAGTCGAACAAGGAGCACAGTATCCCCGATTTATCGTCACGTAATTTTGAGGGTCTTCGTAAATAAAGATGGCGGCTTGTTGGAAATTTTCAAAGGGCTTCGTTTTTAGATGGACAGTGATAACAAAATCACCCTCAGGCAATGAGTACCACAAGAGATTGCTCTGTTGGTTTTCTTGCAGTAGAGCATCGTGTTCGCCCACAATTTGTAGCCAGCCATCTTTCGTAAATGACCATTTGGCAGAATTCTCATTTTGCCATTGCCAGCCGGGTTGAAGTTCTCCATTAAAGTCATCACGGAAAAGAACGCCTGCTGGCAATGGAGTATTTGTAGGTTTTGGAGTTTGTGTCGGTAAAGCCGTATTTGTTGGCACAGAAGTGTTTGTTGGAATAGAATTTTCTGTTGGAGATTCAGCCGCAACGATTTCGGTCGCTTGGGTTTGGGCAGATTGACACGCTGACAAAATCCAAGAACATGCTATGAGAACAACGAGCAAGCTTTTGATTTTCATTTTTTCTTCTCCTTTTCAAAATGTTTCCAACTGAATTGCGATGACCTCACAACTAGCCAGCCGTTGGACATGTTTTGTCATTTCTGGCAACCACATGCAAAGTCATCCAAATGCCTCTACTGTTTGTCGCATTCGGATCGTAATCACGAATGCTGCTGTTATCGAGACAAGGTAGAAAACACCGAAAATGGTCAGGAAGCCTTTACTCATAACATAAGCTAAAGGAGTGAAGACCACCAACAATACAAGCATAGCGATCATCCAAAAACGCAGCGCGCCGATGAAGTCAGAATTGGTTTTGTGGGCTTGAGCAGCCTTTGCCAACCAGGCAAAGAATAGCGCAAGGAAGAGGAACTCAGCCGGGTCCAGCAATTTGGCGAACCATGCTGGCGGCATTACACTTTCCCACAGGTTTAACCAGCCGCCTAACGGCCAGAGCAACTCGACGCCGTTGAACCATATCAGGAGATCCAATGCAATATGCAGGCTGATGCCGATTCCCAAACCCGCACCGAGATTGGCCCAGCGGGGTTGCTTACTCACTTGGGCAACGATGATGAACACAGTCACTGCGACAAGAATAGCCAAGAGACTGTGAGTGAATGTGCGATGCAGGTTGTCGGTATTCAGTTTGGCGACCGTAGCGATGGCTACGGCATAATTATCCAAGTCGGGGAATAAGCTGCCAAGGATGATTCCCAGCATTAACCAATCCCGTTTTGGTGTGATCTTGCGGGTGGCAGCACCGAGCAACGCGTGAATTCCTGCTTGTGCCATATAACATCTCCTTATGCAGAGCCTGACATTAGACTAACGAAGCGCCCAACGGACTTGTGGACAGAGCCGCGAAGCGCGAAGATTTTACGTTTCGTTAGGCAGCATTTATTTCATTAGGAAGAGTCGTCGGGCAATCGGGATCAGCCAAATAAGTGTCGGAATAAGAGAAACAAGCGAGAGAAGAAGCCCTATTGTTCCGACGGTAGGCGGCACTAACATCAATACTCCCATCACGATTCCCACATATGCTGTTGCCTTGCTGAACACATTGCTCTGTAACATGACAACAGACAATATCAAAATGACAATCCCGCCAAAAATATAACTCAGGTCGAATGCAGTACCATTGTAGATGGTAAGTAATGCCTGTCCTGCTGCAAGAAGCATGGCTCTCTCAGTGTCCGTACTTGCGACAGCGTATTGGTTGCTGAGCGAAAGCATACCAAATGTCGCTTCGCGGGATGCAAAGAAGAGAGTCGTTCCCACCAGGCCGATGGCGAGTCCGATTGTCATATACGATTTATTGAATCGGCTGAGAGCAACGTAGAGGGCAAGGTAGATCAAGATCAAAAGGACGTTGATAACGATTAATAAGAGATCGAGATCCAACAGCCCAAGAATCTTGTTTTTCTGAAAAAGTGTGAAATAGTCAATGACGGTGCTGGGCGGTGGGTTTGTGATGAAGATGAAACTCTGGACCAGAGTCAACACAAACATGAGCAGGGCTGACACTCCGCCAACTCTATACAGACTCATCCAATCGGAGTTGGAAGTTTCGGTATTTGTCGCTTGATTCATTATTTACATCCCTTCTATTTCATGTGAACGGTTCTGCTCTTGCCCAACGGCCTGCGGACAGAACCGCGAAGCGGTTACAGAGTGCACGCTTAGTTGGGAAGGTTTTGCAAGACTCTGTAAATTTCCTGTTTTCTACTTACTTTCCAAATCGCCACCATTTCTTCGATACGCTCCTTTGACCACTTGGCTGCTCAAGCGATTCCATGGCGTTGATCGCTGCGCTCAACGCAGCCTTCATGGCGTCATCGTTGATATTTTCAATGACAATATCTGCTCCTCTGTATTCCACGCGGCACAAGGCAAACCCACCAGCAGGTTCCCCCCTTGAAAGCCAATCATGTGCTTTTCTTTTTCGGTCGGTAGGGTCCAATGGAAATAGGTTGAAGCATTGGGAGCAGACGATCCACGGCGTGTCTGACCGTGCCATTCGCGCGACCACATGGAGGAGTTGCTCTTGCATAGGGATTTTGACACTCCCAAGTTTGAAGACATTGTTCAAGAGGGGAATTGCCCGTTTCCAATAACCCTCGTTGGTAACCACCTCTTCGGTAGTAAGGAAATAAGTCTCTTCTGGGTCTATTCGACCAATACATATGTCGCAGGCGCGTGTCTTATTTCCTCCGCTGCTTGGATTGCCTGCCGGTTGGTGTTGAACAGTCTGTCCAACCTGCTGCAAGGTTTTTTCCTTTTCAGCCTCTTGAGTTGTGCTGTTTCTCTCTGACCAAACATGCCCACAATAGCGACAGGCAATGGCTTCGTCTGGTATTTCTTGACCACAGTATTTACATTTTTTCATTTCATCTCCTATCCTGCTGCCCAACGGCTTGCGGACAGAACGCGAAGCGCGCAGTGTTGGACGGTTAGTTGGACATTTGGTTTACGAAATCCAAGCTATTAGCTCGCCTGCCATGGTCCACGTACCGTGTATTTTCTGGAGAAAAATAAACCTCCCATCGGTGTAAGATTCGTCACCCGTGGTACTGCCGCCGTAATAACCCTTTAACACCAATGCTTGAGAAAAACTGGAGTTGAAGCCTATACGCGATAAAGCGATTATCCCGTATGCGGCTGGATAATCCTTGTAGAAAGTCTTCCATCCATCTTGATAGATTTGTGCTTCCGTATCACTTAGTAACACAAAAGAGCTAGATGGGGAAAGATAATCTTTGATAGGGTAAGACTCTTTATTGCTTTTCTGAAAATCGAGCCAGGTCTCTTCTTGAAGTTCTGGTAACCCGTTTTTTAAATATTCGAAGTCTATTCCTGATAAATTGGCAAACCCAAGACTTGTTTTTTCTTCGAGTGCAACTGGCCCGTTGATGATAGTGGAGTAAATGGATTGTTCCTCCGCTAAACGAGATGTGTGAGATTCTGATGGCATTACCCACAAATAGACAAGGAAAATGATAATCCCGCAAGCCAATAAGGCCGCCAAAATGATGAATGTTCTTTTTATTGACATGATTGATTTCATTCTTGCAATGCCTATTAAGCAAAATATTCAGGCGCACAACTTAGCATCTTGGCTGATGATCTCCACCTAACCGCTAATAACTTTTATTTGTCTTAATTGTTTTGCGATTTATATATCCACCACTAAGCGCAGAAAACCAGTAGAACTTTCTTCACCTAAAAGTATAGCATCTCTGTCAAGCGAATTTGCGTTTTGCGCTTTGCTTCTTGCGCCTCACGCTTTGATAATTCCTTTTCGAATCGCATATCTTACCAATTCTGACCTTGAGTGCAGATTCAATTTCCTCATGATGTTCTCGCGGTGACGTTCCACTGTCTTCGGGCTGATGACCAGCGACTTGGCAATCTCTTCGTTGCTCGCGCCTTCAGCTAGAAAAGTCAGCACTTCGCGTTCGCGGTCGGTGAGACCATCAAGATTCGATTTTACATCGGCGGGATGTTCCTGCGTGAGATAATCCTTCACCAATAGTTTTGCCAGCGACGGATACAAATAAACCTGTCCACTTGCCGCGGCGCGGATCGCAGTCAATAATTCTTCGGGTGCGGCGCGCTTGGGCACATAACCGGATGCGCCCGCTTCGAGCATCTTGAAAAAATATTCTTCGTCTTCGTGAATCGTCAATGCTACGATGGAAATTTTTGGGAATCGTTTTTTGATCTCACGCGTCGCATCTATGCCGGAAAGATCAGGTAAGCCGATGTCCATCAGGATGACTTCGGGATTGAACTGAGCCGCGGCTTCAATAGCTTCCTTTGCGGTGCTGGCCTCGCCGCGCAGGAATCAGAACGCCAGCG
>JAJYOH010000430.1 GCA_021796315.1 Chloroflexota bacterium | reverse complement strand
CGCCGACCGACGATGAAGTCAATCGCATCGCTCACCAGTTATATTGTCCGGTGTGCGAGAACACGCCGCTGGATGTATGTCCCACCGAGGCCTGCCGTCAGTGGCGCGACTTGATCCGCCAGCAGCTCTCACAGGGTTGGACGGAAGATCAGATCAAACAATATTTCATTGACCAGTATGGCGTGCGCGTGGTGGGTGAACCGCCTGCCACCGGATTGAATTGGCTGGTATATGTCCTGCCTCCCCTCATTATTTTGGCGGGAGCCTTCGTGCTCTTCCGCGCTTTTCGTGCGTGGACAAAGTCGTCGAAAGCCTCAGCCGCTGCCGGGTCCGAGATTGAAGCGCCGAAGGATGAATATGTGGCGCGATTGGAAGAAGAATTAAAGAAACGAAAATAATCAAATGCTCACCTGTGCCTGCGGCACTGGCGCAGGCAAGCCGCCGTCCTCGGCGGCTTACCCTGCGCCGGGGACGGCTCAGGGAGCTGGCATCAGGAGAATGTTATGAATGAAATCAAAGAAACGGCCCCGCGCCGCGGCGTCCCGATCTGGGCACAGATCATCGTTTGGACTCTGCTGGTTGCATTGCTCGTGCTCGTTGCGGTGGGGCTCAATCGCGCCCAACAGGGACAGGTGCAAAAAGGCGACAAGATCAACCAATTGACTCTGACCCTGTTCAGCGGTTATGAATACAACGGCGCCAACCAGGTCAAGCTTTCGGACCTGAGCGGCAAGGTGGTGGTGGTCAACTTCTGGGCTTCGTGGTGCAAACCCTGCGAACAGGAAGCGGCCGATCTCGAAAAAGCCTGGGAACTTTATAAAGGCGATGGCAAGGTGGTCTTCATCGGCGTGGACTATGTGGACACCGAACCTGAAGCGCGCGCTTATCTCAAAAAATTTGGCATCACCTTCTCCAATGGTCCCGATCTCGGCACAAAAATATCGCAGATGTTCCGCATCAAAGGCGTGCCGGAGACTTACTTCATCGATCAAAATGGCGTGCTTCAATACGTTCAGATCGGCCCGTTCACGTCGGTGGCCGACATTCAATCCATCATTGACCCATTGCTGAAATAGGAGCGGACATGGATATCGGCGCAATACTTATACTTCTCGCCCTGCTCATTGGCGTCGGCTTATATCTGGCCGCGCCGTTGATGAACAAACGCGTCCGCCGCGTTACACAAGAGTCGCAGGAAGGCTCTACGTTAATGGCCGAACGTGACCGCGTCATCAACGCGCTTCAGGAATTGGATTTCGATTTCAAGCTCGGGAAGATCCCCGATGAAGACTATCCGGCTCAACGCGCAGAACTCCTGCAAAAAGGCGCGGATGTTTTAAAGAAGCTGGATGCTTTGAAAGCCGCCTCTTCGTCCGGACCCGACGCGGAGGCTCGCCTCGAAAAAGCGGTTGCCGCCCGCCGCGCCGACTCGGCCACAGATGCATCCAAACCCGAGCCGGTCAGCGACGACGAGATCGAATCAATGCTGGCTGCGCGTCGCAAAGCGCGTGGCGAAAAATCATCCGGGTTCTGCCCGCGTTGCGGCAAGCCGGTTCTGGTCAGTGACAAGTTCTGCCCAAACTGTGGGAAAGCCATCAATTAACGTGATGCGTAATTCGTGATGCGTAATAACGTTGTCCAGCTTACGCTTTACGAATTACTTATCACGCGACAAGGATATTCAATGAAATTTCGAATTGCATTTATCACGTTAG
The DNA here is from genome assembly GCA_021796315.1 of Chloroflexota bacterium. The sequence continues at coordinate 3,740 of JAJYOH010000430.1, read as the reverse complement.
TCGCCGCGTTCCTGCTCAACGCCTGCTCTCTTGCGTCTGATATTACCCCGCCGCCCGATTACATTCCGCCCACGCCCATGCCCACGCTGGGCGCATTATTTCCCGCCATCGCACCCAATGTACAAAACGGCGCGGCCATTTTTGCAACAGAATGCGCTCCCTGCCACGGCGATAAAGGTTTGGGCGATGGTCCGCAGAGTCAACAACTGCCTGTCCCCGTGCCGGCCATTGGCATGGCTGAAAAAGGACAACTGGCCTCGCCCGCAGATTGGTTCACAGTTGTCACGCGCGGCAACATGGATCGCTTCATGCCTCCCTTCGCGAACAAATTGAGCGACCAGGAACGCTGGGATGTTATCTCCTACGTGATGACTTTACACACAACACCCGATCAGATCGCGCAAGGCAAATCGCTCTTCGATGCCAATTGCCCGAACTGCGCCGATAAATTTACCGATCAAAAGAAAATGTCTGCAATGTCCGAAGCTGATCTGATTGGCATCATGCGCAAAGGCAGTGGTGACATCCCCGCGTTTGGCAGCAATTTTTCAGATGCTGACGCGTCTGCCGTGGCCGCTTATTTGCGGACTTTGACCTTCGCTGCGCCTCTCACTCCGACGCCCGTAGCGGCCACCGTTTCGACAGAGACGCCCACAACTGTCAGCGGGACTCCGCCAACGCCGGGAACTTCAGAGACGCCCGCAGTTTCAGAAACGGGAACCGTTCAAGCGTCCGGGACTGAAGCGGGCACACCAGCAGCATCGGCAACCGGCACAGCAGGTACACCCGTCGCCGGTGTTGGAAACATCAGCGGCACCGTCCAGATGGCAAACAACGCGGCCCTGCCCGCCAACCTGACAGTCACACTGCGCGGTTATGACCACGCACAGGATCAAACCACCCAAACGACCTCCCCGCAGGAAGTTTTGACCAAGACCGGAACTGTCGCGGCCGATGGCACATTTGTGTTCGAGAATGTTGACCTGCCGGTCAATCGCATTTACATTGCCGAGGTCAGTTACTCAGGCATTCAATTCCAGTCTGATTTTACGGCTGTCAAAGAAGGCGACACAAAACTCAGCCTGCCGCCCGTAAAATTATATGAAGCCTCTTCAGACGCCAGCCTGTTGACTGTTGACCAGATCCACCTTTTCAGCGACTTCGCCACACAGGGCACAGTTCAATTCTACGAAATCTATTCCTTCTCGAATAACAGCGACAAGGCCGTGATCATCTCGACCGATGGCTCGAACATCTCATTCATCAAACTGCCGGATGGCGCACAGCTCGCCGGCTACCAACCCGGACAAAACAGCGCATCCTTTATTTCAGCTGGTAATGGTGTTGCGGCAGCGCCAGGCGACACGCCATACTCGATCATTGTTGTATTCAACCTGCCTTTTGACAAGCAGGTCGTGGTCAATCAACCCTTTACACTCAATGCGGCATCGGTGCTTTTGCTCATCCCCGAAGGCATGAAAGTGGACAGCAAACAATTGACCAGCGCTGGAGTGCAGACATTCCAAAACAATAATTATGAAGAGTTCTCGGCCAAAGGCTTTAAGGCAGGCGACACCCTGAACTTTACCGTCAGCGGTTCGCCCACAGCAGGAAATTCATCAGCCGCCACAACCAACTCGTCCTCCACGCAACAGGGTCTGCTGGTCGGCGCGGGCGCGCTCGGACTGGCTTTGATCGTGGCTGGCGTATGGCTTTATCTGCGTGACCGCAGACGCGGCGAAGAAGATGACGAGGAAAACGAGTTCGAATCGGCAGACGAGGTAATGGATGCCATGCTGGCCCTCGACGATCTGCACCGCGCTGGAAAGATCTCGGAGGAGGCTTATCAAAAACGCCGCGATGAATTAAAGGAAATTTTGAAAGAGATGAGTTAAGGTGATTGGGAATTAGGCGATCAGGGATTAGGCTCTTCCCTGATACCTGATACCTGATACCTGATACCTGAACATGATCACTGTCAAAAAACTAGTCAAACGTTTTGGCATGAAGACCGTCCTGCGCGGCGTGGACTTTGAAGTCCAGCCCGGAGAATTCGTCGCGTTGCTCGGTCCCAACGGCGCTGGCAAGACCACATTCCTGCGCATCCTGGCATCGCTCTCGCGTCCATCGCTCGGAGAAGTCCGCGTTGCAAATTATCGGTTGCCGCATCAGGCTGCGGCAGTCCGCGCCCGCCTGGGCGTGGTCTCGCATTTGCCTTTGCTCTACGGCGATCTGACCGCCGAGGAGAATCTACAATTTTACGCGCGCATGTACAACGTCGAGAATTCCGAGGCGCGCATCACGGAAGTCCTCGATTTGGTCGGACTTGAAAATCGAAGACATGATCTTGTCCGCACATTTTCGCGCGGTATGCAGCAACGTCTCGCCATTGGCCGCGCCGTGATCCACGACCCGGAAGTGATGCTCTTCGATGAACCTTACACAGGTCTCGACCAGGATGCTTCATCCATGCTGGATGAGGTGCTGCAATCGGTCGCCGCAAAGGGACGCACGGTCGTAATGACATCGCATGATCTGGCGCGCGCCGAAGACCTTGCCACACGTTTCGATATTCTCTCGCGCGGAGTGATCGCTGCGTCCATTAATCACAAACAATTGGGCAGGAGCAACTTGCTCACATTCTACAAGAATGCGCTGGCAGGTTGACATGGCTTCTGAAACGCTTATCACTGATAACAAAGTCAGGAACGCCAGTTTCTCCAAAGCCATTGCCGCCGTGGTCTGGAAAGACCTGTCCGCCGAGTTCCGCTCACGCGAACTTTTTTCTGCGATGCTGGTCTTTTCCCTGCTCGTCATTTTGATCTTTAACTTCGCCCTCGAACTCGACATCAAAACGCGTCAGTCCGTGACTGCGGGCGTGCTGTGGGTCACGTTTGCTTTTGCCGGCACCCTCGGCCTCAACCGTTCAATGGCCGTCGAAAAAGACCGCGGCTGCCTCGATGGACTCCTGCTCGCGCCTGTTGACCGCGCCGCCATCTACTTTGGCAAGGCCATCAGCAACCTGGTTTTCATGTTGATCGTCGAAGCCATCGTTCTGCCGGTTTATTCGTTTTTATACGCGGTCAATTTATTCCAACCCGGACTTTTGTTGGTGATCCTGCTCGGCTCGATTGGCTACGTGGCGGTTGGAACTTTGCTGGCCAGCATGGCCGTCCAAACCCGCACGCGGGATGTGCTCCTGCCCATTTTGCTGTTCCCGGTCGTGATTCCGGTTTTGATCTCGGCGGTCAAAGCCAGCGGCGGATACTTGACCGGCGGCGACTTTACAACCGAAATCCTGCCGTGGATCAATGTGCTTTTGGTGTATGATTTGATTTTCACCGCCATCGCCTTCATGACTTTTGATTACGTTGTGGAAGAATAATTTTTACCAAAGGAGTTCTTTTATGCAGACTAAACCAACAGCTCTCAAAATTCTTGATATCGTTTCCATCCTTCTGCTGGCCGCAGCCACATATCTCGCACTTTTCTATGCTCCCGAAGAAGCCGTGATGGGACAAGTCCAGCGCGTCTTCTATTTTCACATCGGCACGGCCTGGGTTGGCCTGCTTGGCTTCCTGCTGGCAGCGATCATGGGTGTCGTTTATCTCGTGACCCATGACCAGAAATGGGACATCGTTGAAATGGCCGCGGTCGAGATCAGCCTGGTATTCTTTTTGATCACCATCATGCTCGGCTCGATCTGGGCGCGCCCGGTTTGGAACACCTGGTGGACATGG
>JAJYOH010000429.1 GCA_021796315.1 Chloroflexota bacterium | reverse complement strand
CTGCTGACCGTAGATGGTGGCTTCTTCTCAGCTCTTGAGATAAATACCTTTGCTGCTTCCTTCCAACAATATGGCGGCTGGTGGAAAACCACGGATAATCGCATTGCTCCATCCGGCGCGGATGTGTTGAACAAATCTTTTAAAGCAGACGCCGCTCAGTTCGATGGACAAGGCGACTTCTTCTTCCTGCCCTTTGTTTCGCCGATACTGGGTGAAGCCGGAGCGAACAAGCCCTGGCTGCAGGAAGTCCCCGACCCGACCACGACTGTTGTTTGGAATACTTGGGTTGAGATAAATCCTGCAACAGCCGATAAATTGGGCATCACAGATGATGATGTGGTTAAGATCACATCTGCTTACGGCGAAGTTGAAGCTTCCGTTTACAAGTACCCGGCCATTCGTCCAGATACGATTGCGATGCCCTTTGGTCAGGGACATACGGCTTATGGACAATTTGCCAAGGAACGCGGTGTCAATCCCGCCGATCTATTCGGCCCGTCCGTAAATGAAGCGGGCGATCTGGCTTTTGCGGGTCTAAAGGTGAGCGTCGCGAAGACCGGTAAAAAGCGCCAGCTGTCACGCCTTGAAGGTGTTCTTGGTGTGTATGGGTTTGACGCGAAACAATAGGAGAACTAATGGCGACTGATCTGCAAAACCCTGTTTTTACAAATAATTCAGAAGCTGAGTTGGCAGGCCGTTGGGGCATGGTCATTGACCAGGATATTTGTACCGGCTGCCAGGCTTGTGTGGCAGCTTGCGCGATGGAAAACAATATCCCTTTTGTCGGCGAAGTAGACGCCGGATATGGCCGAGGCATGCACTGGATCCGTATTGAGCGCTTTTGGCAGGGGACATTTCCCGAAGTCAAGATGACTCCCTATCAGCCGGTGATGTGCCAGCAGTGTCACAACGCGCCTTGCGAGCCGGTCTGCCCTGTGTTTGCCTCTGTGCACAGCGCCTCCGAGGACTTGAATTTGCAAGTCTATAATCGCTGTGTTGGTACTCGTTATTGCGCCAACAACTGTCCTTATCAGGCGCGTGAGTTTAATTGGCGGGATTATACGGATGCGCGGCAGCGCCCGGAACTGGTCACTCTGCAAAATCAACTTAATCCCGATGTGACGGTTCGCCGCCGTGGTGTGATGGAAAAATGCACCTTCTGCATTCAACGCATTCGCCACGCGGAAGATACAGCCGACTCTGAAGGACGTGCGATCAAAGATGGTGAAGTCGTTCCCGCCTGCGCACAAGCTTGTCCGGCGGATGCCATCGTCTTTGGCCGGGTGGATGATCCAAATAGCATGGTCAGCAAGGCAGCCCTTACCAGCCGCGGCAGCCACCTGCTTGAAGATCTTGGGACATTACCACATGTAACTTATCTAGCTGGAGGGTCTGCCAAATGAGCTACGCTGCCAAATCACTAGCGCTGCCTCACACGGAAGCGCATGAAGAAGATCCACGAGAACACCTAATGCACGACCCGCGTTCGCGCGGCGAAATGAATGACATGGTCCTGGAGTCGATGCACACCACCACATGGAAATATTGGACAGCGACAGGCATACTGACGTTTATTGTCTTAACCTGTTTGTTTTATGCCTGGTATTACCTGATCATGAACGGTCTGGGCGTGGCTGGCGTGAATAAACCGGTTTACTGGGGTATCTTTCTGGTCGAGGTTGTGTTTTGGATCGGCATCAGCCATGCCGGCACTTTTATCTCAGCGCTTCTAAGGGTTCTGAAAGTCGAAGCCCGTCGTCCGTTCACACGCGCTGCGGAACTGATGACCACTTTTGGGTTGGTGCAGGCCGGGATCAGCGTGTTCCTGCATATGGGCCGTGTATGGTTGTCATATTGGATGATTCCGCTTCCGAACGAGCGCGGCCTGTGGCCTGATTTCCACTCGCCTTTGATGTGGGACTTCATGGCTATCAGTACCTATTTGCTATGCAGCACAATGTACCTGTTCCTGCCGCTCATTCCTGACGTGGCAATGGCGCGTGATCGTTCGACCGGTTGGAAAAAAGCCATATATCGCGTACTCGCCATAGGTTTCCGCGGAACGGAAGGCGAATGGAAGAATCTGACAACGGCCATGAACATCTTCGCGTTTGCCATTATCCCGGTGATGTTCTCGGTGCATACAATTGTCTCCTGGGACTTCGCCATGGCGACCCGACCCGGTTGGGCCTCGACCGTGTTTGGCCCATACTTTGTCATTGGTGCCTTGCATTCAGGTATGGCAGCGGTCGCTATCGTGCTCTTCCTGATCCGTTCCACCATGAAGAACATGAAGTACTTCCTGCGCCCAGAGCATTTCGATCTAATTGGCAAGTTGATGTTGATAATCTCCATGACCTGGGCCTATTTCTACTTCAACGATTATCTTGCTCCATGGTATGGCGGTGACAAGTGGGAGAAGATCCTGCTGGATTTTACCCAGAAGGGACCGCTATGGTACCTGTGGTACATCATGCTGTTCTGTAATATTGTGGTGCCATGGGCGCTGCTCTGGAATAAGAAATGGCGTAGAATCCCGTGGTTGCTGGCGAGTGTCGGTTTGTTGATAAATGTTGGTATGTGGCTCGAACGTTATATCATTATTCCGGAAACTCTAACAATCAACCGTATGCCCTTCACTTGGCGCATTTATGTTCCTGGGATTGAAATCGCACTAACCATTGGCAATTTTGCTCTTTTCTTCCTGCTTTACATGCTGGCTTCACGGCTTATCCCCTTGATACCAGTTTGGGAAGTGCAGGAAGGCCAGGAAAGCCATATGCTGCGTAAGATCGGTAAAGCCCATATTTCGACTCTTAGCGATATGGAATAAGGCGAAGGAGTATACGATATGTCTGAAACCACCATGTATTTGGCTGTATTTGAAGATATTGAACCGGCTGTCAAAGGGATTGAAAAATTACACGATCTGGGCATAGCAGATGACCAGATGAATGTTATTTCGGGAATCCCGATCAAAGGAACCATTCTGGGACGCCGTTCGGCGATCACCAGAGTCTCGACCATTGCTTTCGTCGGCGCGATTCTTGGAATGGTCCTCGGATTATTCCTGATTTATGGTACCCCATATCTCTTCCCGCTGCATGTTGGCGGACAGCCGATCTATCCTATTCCGCAGGGCATCATCATTACCTTCGAGATGACAATGCTTGGGTTAATGGGCTTTGCTTTTCTTGGCATGTTTATCGATAGCGGTTTTCCGTCCTACACTCCGAAAGAATATATACCTGAGATCAGTAATGGAAAGATTGCGGTGTTATTTCATTGCCCTGGCGATGACCAAAAGAAATTTGTCAGTGCCCTGACGAAGCTAGGGGCCGAATCGGTCAACCCGGCGGAGGCGCGTCAATTATGATTACGAGTTGGAATGTAATACTCAAACGCTTTGCGGTGCTCTTTGCCGTTGTCGTGGTCTTGTTTGGGATAATGTCGTTATTTACCTATGATGTAATAAAAATTGATTGGGTTAGTTTCATGGGAATCCAGCCATCACATAAAGAGATGAGAGACCCGCTTCCGGTCCCGGCTCAGTCGATCCCGATCGAGGGGCCGGCCTACATCCCGAATGGAGGCGCACCCACCAACCCGGTCCCGGCCGACGCGGCCTCGCTTGCACGCGGTGCAGAATTGTTTAACGTTACTTGTACTGCCTGTCATGGTACATCCGGCGCAGGCAACGGCCCGGTAGCCGCCTTCCTCCAAACCAAAAAACCCGCCGATCTGACAAGTCCGGCAGTGCAGTTTTTGAGCGATGGCGCCATCTTCATGGTCATCACCAATGGCTTTGGCCTTATGCCGCCGCTTAATGAAAATCTTACTGTTCGTGAACGTTGGGACGTGGTCAACTACGTCCGAACGCTGCAGAAATAGGGACGCAGATATGGATGATTTTCGCAAAATAATATATGGAGCGTTGATCGCGTTTGTTGCTACCATAGTAGTGTGGGTCGGTTTTCTGACCATCTCGAGTTGTGGATATACTCCATCTTGTTTGGGAGTCGCCCCGAAAGTGGAGCGCACTTCCATTCCCACTTTGATACCAGCGACCCTCCCCGCGTCTGTTCGATTTCTGGTAACCTTTGCTCCAACACAAGGCGCTGGTACATCTTCGCCGAGCGCGGTGGAGGGTGGGCCAACGGAAGTGGCCATAGCTCGTCCTTCCAATCCGGGTGGGCCTGGACCTGCAGTCGATCTAACCGGCAATGTAGATTCGGGCAAGCAGATCTTTGCCGCCAATTGTGTGCCCTGTCATGCCGCGGAAGGCAAAGGCGGTGTTACCAACTCCGGCTCAACAGATGGGACGGTTCCGCCGCTCAATCCAATTGATCCAAGTCTGATAAGCTCTGACAGCAAAACCTATGTCACCAACCTCGACTTGTTCCTGGAACATGGTTCCACCCCGGAGGGAACCAGCCCCACCTTTTCGATGCCAGCCTGGGGTGATAAAAAGGCTTTAACGCCACAGCACATCGCGGATGTTATTGCGTATGTTATCAGTTTGAACCCGGTTACGAATACGGCGGCTACCATGGCGCCAACACCCTTTGGTGGTATTGATGTGGCGCGACCATCCAACCCCGGCGGCCCTGGCCCAGCGGCTAACCTGACGGGTGATGTAAATTCCGGTAAGCAGGTCTTTGCGGCGAATTGCGTACCTTGTCATGCAGCTGAGGGCAAGGGTGGCAATCCTAATCCTGGTTCGGACGATGGAACGATCCCGGCTCTTAACCCTATCGACCCATCGCTGATCAGCTCTGATACAAAAACATATATAACTAATCTTGATCTATTCCTGGAACATGGCTCTACTCCTTCGGGCCCCGGCCCAACCTTCTCGATGCCGGCCTGGGGGGATAAAGGCAAACTCCAACCACAAAAAATTGCTGATGTGATCGCGTATATCATGAGTCTAAACCCGCCCACCCAATCAAACTTGAATCCTCCAGTGATTGGAACAACGGCGGCGACGCCCACTGCAGGCAGTGTGGTGGCTGCTACAACTGCTCCTTCAACTCCACAGGCTGCTGGTACTTCGAGTGGCGTTCCTCATCCATCGAATCCCGGTGGGCCGGGTCAGGCAATTAGCCTGACCGGCGATACAAACTCGGGGCAACAGATTTTTGCGGCGAACTGTGTGCCTTGTCATGCGGCTGAGGGCAAGGGCGGTGTTGCTAATCCGGGTTCAACTAGTGGAACAGTCCCGGCGCTGAATCCGATTGACCCTGCTTTGAAGAACTCTGATAAAACTATCTTTGCCACCAACCTTGATCTTTTTATCGAACATGGTTCCACACCGGAAGGCAACAATCCGACTTTCTCAATGCCGGCTTGGGGCGATAAAGGCGCGCTCACCCCACAACACATTGCAGATGTGATCGCCTATATAATCAGTCTCAATCCATAATCTAAAAGAAGTTCTGTGATTCAAAAAGGTGCAAAGGCAAAAGCCTTTGCAC
>JAJYOH010000428.1 GCA_021796315.1 Chloroflexota bacterium | reverse complement strand
GAAACTGGAAAGGTTTTAGCTGAAGCATTTATGTACCGTCATCATCCGCAAACTTTGAAAGTGAAGGAGATCGTTGATGGCGGCGTACTCGGCAAGCTGCAACTTATCAAAGGCTCATTCACGTTCAGGTTCAATCGTGAAGGAAATTTTCGCTTTCAAAAGGAAATGGGCGGCGGCAGCATTTGGGACGTGGGGTGCTACCCAATTAGTTATGCGCGCATGATTGTCGGCGCTGAACCGCTCGAAGTATTTGGCTGGCAGGTCGACGGTCCGGGTGGAGCCGATGAGTCTTTTGTCGGGCAGATGCGATTCGCGAATGGCGTCCACGCTCAATTCGATTGCGGATTCAAATCGCCGTCGCGGAACTTTATCGAAATAGTCGGCACGGATGCGTCGTTACAAATCCCCGTCCCATTCAAGCCCGCACTGCGTGAGAAACTTTTTCTAAAGCGCGGCGATGAGATCGAAACGATTTTGATCGAAGGGCAGGAACTCTATCTCGGCGAGGTGGAGGATATGGCGGACGCGATTTTGCTCGGCAAAGCGCCGCGGGTAAGTTTGGGCGATAGCCGAGGAAATATCGCAATAATATTGGCTTTGCTCGAGTCAGCGCAGCTGAATAAACCGGTTTCAACCCAGAAATAAAGGGCCGCGAGGTCCTTTATTTTTTGTGGAGGTTATCCATACAACATTGAGACTTTTGGCCTTATGACAGAAGTCACTTGTATTTTTGTTGCGCCTTTCCTAAAATGAATAAATAAACGGTTGAAGAAATACGGAATATTTTCGAGTAAAGGAGGTATAAACAAATTTCGATTTAGGTTTTGCGTATTGCTTTACGGCTCATGAACTTTCAATCGAATACAAGGAGAATGCAAATGAGGAAACATTGGTCCCACATCTTTTCGCTTGCGCTGATTCTAATGCTTCTGATTACCGCCGTGCCGGCCCATGTTCAGGCAGCGGGCAGTAGCGGTTCAGGTGTGATCAGCCTAGCCACACTGGACAGTCCATATACCCAGAACTTTGATACTCTTTCAAATACTTCCGGTTCTACAACCAATTCACTTTCCATAGCCGGCTGGTACATGGACGAGGCATTGACCGGCTCGAGGGCCAACGGGCTTTATGCCGTTGATACAGGCGGGAGTAATACGGGTGATACTTATAGCTATGGCGCTGCTGGCAGCACCGACCGGGCTTTTGGCAGCCTACAAAGCGGTAGCGTTATTTCAATAATCGGCGCCAGCTTTACGAATGATACCAGCGCAACGATTACAAGCCTGGATATCGCCTATACCGGCGAGGAGTGGCGTCTAGGAACTGCCGCTCGTACAGATGAGCTGGATTTCCAGTACAGCACAAATGCTACCACTTTGACAAACGGTGTTTGGACATCCGTCACTGCCCTGAATTTTGTCACGCCTGATACTGCGACTGCTGGGGCGAAGGATGGAAATGCAGTCACAGACCGCATGGCAATCTCAGCCACAATTTCAGGATTGAATATTGCAAGCGGAGCAACCTTCTGGATCCGCTGGAATGATTTCAATGTTTCGGGTTCTGACGACGGCCTGGCGGTTGATGATTTCTCGCTCATCCCGCGAGGCGGCGTAACAACCAACCCATCGGGTATCGGCGCAGCCGCTCCGAATTCGGTTTTCGCCGGCGACGCCACTCTGCTGACCGTGGCAGTTACTCCGGGGCTTTTCCCAACCAGTACCGGTCTGACTGTGACGTGCGATCTCACTGCCATTGGCGGTTCAGCGACTCAGACCTTCTATGATGATGCATCAAATGGCGATGTGACCTCCGGTGACAATACCTTCTCATATTCCACGATAGTTGCCGTTGGCACGACCGATGGGATCAAGAGTCTGCCCTGCACGATTGGCGATAGCCAGAGCCGCTCTGCCAGCGCTACGATTGGCCTCACTGTCCTTGTGATCCTGCCGATTGGCACAGTGCAGGGTTCAGTCTCCAACAGCGATAACGGAGCCACCTTCTCATCGCCTTACGCAGGACAAACGGTGGTTATTCAAGGCGTGATCTATGAAAAGGTCCTTTCAAGGACAAGTTCCGGAGGCTCAACCTACGCCTTCTTCATGCAAAATGCGAATGACCAGACAGATGGGGATCCAAATAGTTCTGATGGCATCTACGTTTACATCGGAGGCTACTCCACTCTGCGTATAAAGGGTGGCGGTTACTATACCCCTAAGGTGGGCGATGAAGTCATTTTGCAGGGACCTATTTCCGAATACTATAACTTTACGGAAATCGGGAATCCTTATCTGCTCAAAGTCGTTCGCTCGAATGTTGACATCGCTGCTGAAGTTCCGGCTGTCGTTGCCAATCCGCCTGATAATCTGGCTGATGCGAACCGTTACTGGGAACGGCTCGAGGGCATGCGCGTGCAGGTGCCCCAAAACAGCATTGTTCTGGGTGGCCGCAACGTTTTCAACCCGGCGGACGCTGAGGTCTGGGTGGCAAGTCCAAACAGCACAATTGCATTACGAGCCGATCCATATACGCGTCGCGCTTTCCGTGATGCGCATCCGCTCGATGACAATTACGATCCGGCCAACTGGGATGGCAATGGCTACCGCATCCTGTTGGGCAGCTGGGGGATCAAGGCTGCCGCAGGTAATAACCAGGCTCTAATCGAGCCATTACGCACCTTCGATACGGTGACCAATGCACCGTCTGGCGGCCTCAACTACACTTATAGCAAATACAGAATCGAAATCAGCGAACAGCCTGCTTTGAGCGAAGGCGTTGATCCTGCTGCCAACAATCCGCCGCAGACTTTCGACCGCACCTTCAACTACAGCATTGTTGATTACAACCTGGAGAACCTGTATGATTATCGCGACAATCCCTTCTCCGGTTGCGATTTTGCGAATGTTCCAGCGGGCAGCAATCCAAAATGTTCAAAGACGGGTACGCCGTTCCTTTCAGATGTCACCCCCGCCTATGACTATGTTCCGGCCAGCGACGCTGTTTATCAAGCCCGCTTGGCCGACATTGCTACTCAAATCATCAATGACCTGCACAGCCCGGATGTCCTCATGGTTCAGGAAGTTGAGAATCAGGATATCTGCACCGTGACCGATGGCGCGCTGACCTGCGGTGCAACCGACAATGCAGACGGCAAGCCTGACGTGTTGCAGGAACTGGCGCTTAAGGTTGCCTCGCTCGGAGGTCCGGCCTATGATGCGGCCTTCGACCGCGATAGCTCCGACCTGCGCGGCATTGCGCCTTCGTTCATGTATCGTACTGATCGCGTGGAACTTCTGCCCGCTGCTGGCGATCCTGTTTTGGGAATGAGCCCGGCAGTCGCAGGTTATACACCTGTACCTCTTGATGGCGACGTCTCGAATCCAAAGACTTTGAACGCGTTGTTGCCGGTTGGAGTACCTGCTTGCGAGACCAGTTGGGTCTTCCCGCGCGCTCCAGATGTTGGCCTCTTCCGCATCTATCACACAAGCATTGGCCTGGGCAGCTTCCGCGATGTCTATGTGATCAATAATCACTTCAAGAGTAGACCCGACACCTGTGTCGCTCATCGCACGGAACAGGCCAGATATAACGCGGCTCTCGTGGCTTACATCGAGGCGGTAAAGCCAGATGCTCGTATTGTCCTCGGTGGCGACTTGAACGTTTACCCGCGTCCCGACGATATCGCTTACGGTGCGAGTGACCAGCTCGGTTCGCTCTATGACCCAAGCCTTGGGTTGAAAAACTTGTGGGAAGTTCTGTTGGATCAGGCTCCGGAGGCCGCCTACAGCTATGTTTACGTTGGCATGGCGCAGACCTTGGACCAGATGTTTGTCAACGGGCCGATGCTGGCGGATCTAAATCAATTCCGCATCGCGCACATCAACAGCGATTTCCCCGCCGACTATCCGGATGATGCGGCGCGCGGCACAAGCGACCATGATCCGAACTTCGCAGTCTTCTCTGATTTGCCAACCATTGATCGCCTGAAAGAATTGGTGATGTATTACGATGCAAATGGCATGATCACTGGCAACAATACCGCCAGGATTTTGCTCGACCGCCTCGATAGGGCAGCCGAGTTCAAGGCGAATGGTCAACAAAGCGCTTATGAGGCGCAACTCCAGGCCTTCATTAACCAGGTACAAGGCAAAGCGCCTCGTTTCATCACACAAGAAGCCGCGGACTCCCTGAGCTATGAAGCATCATTGCTGCTTTCACTTCCATAAAATCTTATACGGTTTTAGCGCTGAAACAGCGCTGGCAAAACACAACGTTTGAAGATATACCCGTCACGGTCACAAATTGCGGTTTTCAGAATCTAGAAAATTGAACCGCGACCCTGAAAAAACGCAGGGCTTAGCACGCTAAGGACGCTAAGATAAGTGCATTTTCTTTGCGTTCTTTGCGGACTTAGCGGTAAGAAAAAAGCGCAGAAAGCGACCGTGTTCAGTACAGCAAGTAAAGAAAAAAAGCGGAGCCTTTTGGCTCCGCTTTTTTAAGTTGACGCAGTTCAAATTCTTACTCTTCGATCGAACAGGCGTCATGTGCAATCCATGAACTTCTTCAATTGACTTTTGCTTCAACCTCGCATAAACTTTCTTCATGCTTGCACGCGTATTTTCCTGCGCGGTGATCGGCCTTGATGGGGTCATCGTAGAAGTCGAAGTGGATTACACCAATGGTTTGCCCGGCGTTACCATCGTCGGCCTGCCGGATGCCGCTGTTCAGGAAAGCCGCGAGCGCGTGCAGACCGCTGTAAAAAATGCGGGGTTGCATTTCCCGCGGCATCGCGTGGTTGTCAATCTCGCGCCCGCCGCAGTCCGCAAAGAAGGGCCAGCCTACGATCTTCCCATTGCACTTGGCGTGATTATCCTCGCCGGTTTTCTCCCTCACGAATCTGTGGATGGCACTTTGGTTGTCGGTGAACTTTCGCTCGATGGCATTGTCCGCCACACGCGCGGCGTTTTACCGATGGCCGCTACCGCACGCGAAAAAGGATACAAGCGGATGTTCGTGCCCGAGGTCGACGCGCCCGAAGCGGCTTTGATTCCAGACCTTGAAATTATCCCCGTTAAATCGCTTGCGGATCTTTATGAACATTTATCGGGCCGCCGTTTAATCGAGCCTTTCCACGCTGACGCCACTGAACTCGAGCCGCTATTTATTCCCACAGATTTTTCCGAAGTCAGGGGACAGGAGCACGTCAAGCGCGCACTCGAAGTTGCCGCGGCAGGCGGACACAATGTTTTGATGGTTGGAAGTCCCGGCGCTGGAAAAACTTTATTGGCGCGCGCCATGCCTGGCATTCTGCCTGAGATGAGCATCGAAGAATCGTTGGATGTGACGCGCATCTATTCAATCGCAGACCAACTTCCAACCGGCACGCCTTTGATTCGACATCGCCCATTCCGCGCGCCGCATCACACGATTAGCCATGCAGGCTTGGTGGGTGGGGGGAACATTCCCAAGCCTGGAGAAATATCGCTTGCCC
>JAJYOH010000032.1 GCA_021796315.1 Chloroflexota bacterium | reverse complement strand
TGCCGCCTTTTTCAAGTTGTTGAACCGCCAGCGTTTGACCATAGATTGAAACGGCCAAAACAAAAACCGTGAGCGCGATGACAGCTTCACGGCGTTTGCTCCACAGCCACATTCCCAAAGCAGTCAACAAAATAAAAAACGAGACGTACATCGGCGCGAGGATTCTGACCTGGAATTTTGTGGATGCGTCGAACAATAACATCGTGGCAACGATGGACGCCAGATAGCCGAGAAAATACAGCCCGTTCGTGAACGCGATAATTTCCGGACGAGTTGGCTGCTGAGGCGTTAAGAATTTTTTCCAACCCTTCCACACCATCCAGATCAAAACCGCGCCGAGGATCAGGGCGATGACGATTTGAAACACTCCAGCCTTGACCAGAGTCTGGCGCAAGGTTTCGGTTGGAATGAAAAATTCCGCGACGGTTGAAAGACCAAGCCTCAGATTATCGGGATTGAGCGGGTGCCAGATCAGGTTGCGATTGGCGATATTCCCGCCGACAACTTCATTGCGAATGGCCCAGGTCAATGCCCACGGCAAAAAACTGACGATAAAAATACCTGAGTTGATAAAACGTTTGCGCCACGAATCATGCAAAACAAAAAGCGCCACGACAAATGTAGCAACGAGCGCCAGGCCCGCATAACGAGTCAGATATGCCGCGCCAGCGGAGAACGCCGTCAGCACCAGCCACAACCAATGCTGGTCGCGCTCGAAGTAAAGATCAAACGCCCAAAAAGCGAGCAGACTCAAAAAAATAAAGAGCGGCTCGCTCATCGCCACTGCATGGACTTGTAAAAGCTGTGCATTGGTCACGAACAATGCCGCGAGAATTAATCCAGCGGTCAATTTTTTCGTCATGCGCCAGCCGAGGATGCCCAGCAAACCGGTGTTCAAGCCAAACAACAACGCGTTGAGAAAACGTGAGCCGCGCAACGGGTCGAGTCCGAACAATCCGATGAACGCCAACACAGACGGAAAGGCCGGCGGGAAATGCGTTACAGGCCCGTTGGAGGCGAGCCACGCTTCTCGATAACCGTGTCCCGCCAAAATACTGCGCGCGCCTGCGATGTATCCGACGGAATCGTCCGAGAGACCAAGACCTTCTGGAGTCGCTTTCAGAATGAGAAAAACTCCGAGAGCGGCCAGCAGGCCGAGGGTCACGAATGAGGCGATGCGGAGGATGGTTGTGCGATTCATTTTTGTTGGGGCACGGCAATGCCGCGCCCCTACCGTCGATTATTGTTGAGGGAGAACGAAACCCTGCTGCTCAAGATACGCGATGATCTTGCGCGCATTTTCTTCGGGCGTGATGCCGCTGCCCTGCAAAGTGATCTCAGGATCGATCGGCGGCTCATACGGATCGTCCACGCCGGTGAAGCCCATCGGATGTCCGTCAGCCATGGCCTGACGAGCCTTCGCGTACAAACCTTTCACATCGCGCTGTTCACAGACTTCAACGGGCGTGTCCATGTAAACCATCACGAAGTTGTCCGCGCCGACCATCTTGCGAGCTTCCTCGCGCGCCGCGCGATACGGACTGATGGCCGCGCAAATCACAACGCCGCCGGCATGGACGATCTCACCAGCCACAAAACCGATACGCAAAATATTTGTATCGCGGTCTTCCTTGCTGAAGCCCAAACCTTTTGAAAGATGCGTGCGAACCACATCGCCGTCGAGAATGGCGATCTCGCGTCCGCGTTCGAGCATCAGCGCGGTCAACACTTCAGTGGTGGCGGTCTTGCCCGATCCGCTCAAGCCGGTGAACCAAATGCAGACACCCTGCGTGTGACGCGGCGGATACATCTGTCGCAGAATCTCGGCGGTCTCAGGGCGCGTAAACCACGGCGGCAAAAGTTTGCCCTTCGCCAAATAATCATCGCGCACCTGCGTGCCGGAAATATTCAAAACTTTCGCGCCGGCGGGAATATCCTTGTTTTCAACATAGCGATCTTCATCGGGAAGATAAACAAGTTCCTCGAACGGGATGGCTTTGACGCCAATTTCGTGCTCGTACTTGTGCATGTTATCCTGCGCGTCATACGGACCGTAGAACGGTTTGCCCGTAGAATCTTTTCCCGGCCCCGCGTGATCGCGCCCGACGATCAAATGATTCACGCCATGATTGCGTCGGATAATGGCATGTAAAAGAACTTCCTTCGGTCCCGCCATGCGCATTGCAAGCGGAAGCAAAGATAAAACAGTTTTATTTTTGTCGTAATATTTTTCAACCAACGCTTTATAAATGCGGACGCGCGTGAAGTGATCCACGTCGCCGGGCTTGGTCATGCCAACCACGGGATGAATCAACAGGCTGCCACCCACCGCTTCGGCGGCGCGCTTGGTCAATTCTTCATGGATGCGATGCAATGGATTGCGCGTCTGGAAAGCAACCACGTTATCGTTGCCCATCTTCTCGAGCAGGTCGCGGACTTCGGCAGGCGTGCGGCGTAATTCCTTGAAGTCATGATACTTCGGCAGGTTGACAACTTTCATCGGGCCGGAGATGCAAACTTTTCCCCAGCGCGCCATCTCTGAAACCATCGGGTGCTTGGCATCTGTCGAACCGTAAGCCAGCGCCGCTTCGGTCCCGGCATCCCAGTGATAGACTTCATCGAGGGTCATAACCGCGATCACATCATTGTTCGAGTTGCGCAGAACAATATCTTCGCCAACAGTCGGCAAATCTTTCGGATCCGCCGTCAGCGTGATGGGAAGCGGAAAAAGCGTCCCGTCGCTGAGTCGCATCTCGTGCAGAACCCGCTCATAGTCCGCCTTGCCCATGAAGCGATCTAACGGGGAAAATCCGCCAGTGGCGATCAACTCCAGGTCGCACAAATTCCGCATTGTGATCTTGATCGAGGGGAGTTTCGAAGCGCGTGCAAGTTGCTCGTCACGTTCCGCACCGGTCAGCGCCAGGCTCACCAGCTTTCCGCCATAGGGGGTAATCAATTTAGCTTTCGACATGTTTACTCCATGAAATTAGAATTGCAGGATGATTGCTCAAATGCAAGCCCCAATTATAGCGCAGTTTATTCAAAATTCAATCACTGAATTTTAGAAGCTAATTTAGTTCCCTGTGGCGCAATACAACTTATTTATAACCTCGGTTACAGAAGCGCTTAGATTCGGCATTCCACCCAAAATGTGACAGGCCTGCTGGGCAACAAACGGATCGGCAACAACGGACGGGGCCAACTCTGTTAATTTAGATACGTTGCCAAGTAATGCATAAGCCTGCACGAAGGGCATCCACTCGATCGGATCTGATGGAGCAAACCCCAACTTTGCTGCTTCATCGGCCAGACGCAAGACTTCGGACCAATCGCCAATTTGACGCGCGTAAGCGGCTTTCTCGTAATAGTAGCACCATCCGCGCGTCGGCTCGGACCCGAATGCGGGGTACGGCGGAACGGGAAAATCCCGTCCCGGAAGGACGCGCCCGGCTTGCGAGTATGGCGAGATCTGCATAATGCGTTCATCTTCATGGGGAGAAAACTCTGGCTGCGCCCCATTTACAACCTGCACACAGGATTGCGTTGAGGGTTGGGTTAATATCAAAATATTTCGATAATTGGGATATGAAACAATGCCGCGTCGTTTTACATACGGTTGTTTCAGGCCAGTCAGCACCTTGATGACGGCTGAATGATCGAGCACAACAGCAAAGACCCCCGGCTGAATATAGCGCGCATTTTGACTTTCAGGGTAATAGATCATGTTTGCAGGCCCCCACACAAAATAATCCTCTGCCGCCGCTGTAACCGGATAATTCGCAATCAGCGTGGTATTTTTCTCGATCTGCGGAATGCGCCATGATACCTGCCACCAAAAAGCGCTCATGGCATCTGAACTGCGAGCCGCAGTAAGTCCGTTGGCAAAATGCGTCATAACCGCCAACAGAATTAGGATGGAAATACCCACCCAACGAAAAATCGTTTTTGAGAAAGAAAACAAAATGGCGATCAGGACCATCGCAACGCCAACGGAACCAGCCAGCGTATAACGGGAATACTCTGGAAATACCACCTGCCGATTAACAATCGTTATTGGAAGAAGACAAAAGACAACCGTGGCCAACCCCAGCCAAAATGCCTCGCGCTTCCAATCGTGATCGTCATTCCCGGCAACTCCCTGCACGGATTCGATCCGCTTCAACGCAAGAATCGTCAATGTAATGGAAATCAACCCCGCTACAATGACCAGCATGGAATCCCAAAAATTCAGAGGGAGCGCCAACTGTTCGAATGGCGTTGTCCACGCCGTCAAAAATACTTTTAACGAGTCCTGGGAGAGATTAAGCGCCCAATGCGCTATCAGCGAAAGCGGGGATCCGACCAGTCCCCCCAACTGCGCTCCGATGTCCGTTGCGCCGCGTTCACTCTTAAAAATAAAGATGCGCCAGAACAAAAACGGGAACAAACCAATAAAGGCAGGCAGCCAGCCGCGTAACACCTGCAGGAATTTCGCCCGCCAGCTCGAGCGTTCCCTTAAAACAAATATCGCCAGGCAGGCGAACTTTACAACTTCAAATCCAATAAAATATTCAACCAATCCCAAATAGAACCAGCTCAACAAAATAGAGACTGCATACAACGCAAACTTCGCGGCCAACTTTGTGGATTGTGCTGCACGTACCAGCAGCACAATCGAAAACACACCGGCCGCCAGGCTGACCATTTGCGATTGATAATCTATTCCCTCAACCTGCGACAGAAAACCCGGATAGACCAGAAACAACAATGCCATCAAGGTGCCGGCTGTGCGTTGTCGAGGCCACAACATCCTGACCAGCCACAACAAGCCGAGCGCGCTCAGGACCCTAAAGAAATACGCACTCAAGTTGTAGTAAAGCGAATTTCCACCGAACAACATATAAGCTGGCGCCATCACCAACGTACGGATCGGACGGTCAATGCTATAAATCGTCTGAAAGATCATCGGCCCGCGCGCATTGGCTGAATAAATTTCATACCAGTCATCGTTGAAATAACGAAAATGTCCAACGAATGGTAAGTAAGCCATCGCTGAAATCAGGACAAGCAAAGAGATCGAAATAAAAAGTTCTGATCTAAAAAAAGTTTTCGCTTTTTCCATAATTTATCCTAAGGATTCAAATGCACAAGAACTTCATCTTTGGACGACTCTTTTGCCGCCAGCGCAAGGCGCAGAGCCTGAATCCCATCATCCAGACTGCAAACCGGTTCGGACTCGCCGCGAACGACCTCTATAAAATGACGCGTTTGCGCCGCGAAAAGCTGGTTCCGTTCAAACCCATCTGAAAGCTTGTACTGCTCGACCACTGTTGCTGGCGGATTATCGCTCCATGTTCCAAATTCCGCCGGCATTTTAAAAAAGTGCAGGATGCCATCAGCGTTATCCCAGCGAAACGTGCCCCGCGTTCCGACAATTTCCAGGCGATGAACCGGCGGCCTTTGAACATAATTCAAATGCACGCTGCCAACTGCGCCGCCAAAAAATTTTATACCGATCTCGGCTGTATCTTCGACGTCAATTTCCAGCGGCGAAATATGCCCATTAAATGACCACAAAGATTCGACATCGCCCAGCATGAAGCGTAAATAATCGAGCGGATGAGTCAACGTGACGATTGCGCCGCCGCCCAGGTCCGCGCACGCAGCGTAACCCTGACGATAATCCTCCCACGGATGCCAGTTGGGCAGATATTC
Source organism: Chloroflexota bacterium (assembly GCA_021796315.1). The sequence continues at coordinate 15,686 of JAJYOH010000032.1, read as the reverse complement.
ACCCCAATGCGCGTGGACGGTCAGGATTTTTCCGAGTGCGCCTTGCCGAATCAATTCGCGGGCTTTGTTGAGAGTTGGGTGATAGCGAAACTGAAAACCAACCAGAATTTTGCTGCCGCTTTTTTGCGCGGCTTTTTGCAAAACGTCCAGCCGATCCAAGGAATTTGAAACCGGTTTTTCCAACAAAATGTGACAGCCTGCTTCGGCGGCAGGAATGGCGACATCGAGATGCAGCGACGTTGGATTCGCTATGATCACCGCATCAGGCTTGTGCGTTTTCAATGCCTCTATCAAATTAGTTTCAACGGGATAACCAGCCAGTTCGTCATCTGGCAAAGTCGCGCGATGAGAACGCAGAAGGATAATATCTTTTTCGCCGAGGGCGATCAGGTTGCGAAAATGTCTTCTTCCAATAGAACCCAAGCCAGCTATTAAGAATTTCATAAAACCTTCTTTACCACAAAGAACACAAAGGGGTAAGGCTTAAATCTTTTCCTTGGTGTTCCTTCGTGACCTTCGTGGTTAAAAAAATTACCAATTCAAACCTTTCTCGTACTTCCATTTGACCAACATCTCGCCCGCGACTTCCTTGAAGACCACTTTATCGCGCTCAGTGAAAAGTCTCTGCCAGTTTCCGGCTTGACCCTTCGGCAGGAATGAAGAAATGTCCCCGTTGCGTTTGGACTGCCATTCTTCATCGGGATTGGATGACATCTCGGCCTTGATTTCCTTCTCCAGCGACTTGCTGATTTTTTTTACATCAAGAAATTTCCAGAGCCTGCTCATTTCATCGAAAGGTTTCGCGAGCAAATCTTCATAGCGCAGACCAAAATAATTTTGGCTATAAAGTCTTTGCGCTTCATCTTCAGTTTCTTTTAGATCAGTGACCCAGCCTTTTGCCACGCGCCGGATAAAAGTCTCAGTGAAGATCGAGCGAGCGCCATTCGTGAAGGGCGTCTGATCTTTACGCAAATCTTCAATAATGCGTTTATCCTCCGCGCTCAGAAATTTGGATTCTTCCACGAAATTGCGGAAACGTTCCGAGATCAGCACATCGCGTCCATCGCGGACAATGTAAACCAGTTTTGCATCGGGATAAATTGTATACGCGTCGCGCACAGCCTGACCGTGGATGGTGGACGAAGGGCTTTTATCTCCCACGATCATTTTTCCCTCGCGGGCCGCGTCGCGTTCCATGATGAAATCCGCCGACGCACGCAGCACAAGCGGCGAGAGATCGCGGCCTTGATTCCAGCGGTTGGACTTGCGCGTCAACCATTCTTCGATTTCAGGTGAATCGACCAGCGATTTCAGCAACGGTTTGCGAGTAAAGAAGTGAGCTTGATAATTGCAATGAACTTCGGGGTGCAGGCGCGCGAGGCGCATCAACAGAGTCGTCCCTGAACGGGCATGACCGAAGATGAAGAATTTCTCGCGCGGAAAGAATTGCTTGATCTCCGCCACTTCTTCGGGCGTGATAGCAGGAACAGGGTTGCGGGTTTTCTTTTGAGGGTCGCCCTTGAGGAGAATGCGAGCGGCAGTTCTGAAACGAGAAAACATCTTTATAAGTTCTCCAATTACCTTTTCCAGTTCAACATGATCAAACCAGCCAGGCAGACAAAGATCCCGGCAATGTTGACCCACGAGATTTTATCTTTAAAAAAGAAAATCGCCACCGGCAACAAAATCAACGAAGCCACCACATTCACCAGCACTGCGGCGATTCCCAGATTCCAACCGGAGCGATAGACCATCAGGAAGCCGAACTCGATCCCGACGATGGCAACGGCCAGCAGGAAACTGGCCCAGTTGAGTTGCTTCAACTCGAAGGCCAGTCCGTTTGGGGCGGGGAAAAGAAGCGCAGTTATCAGCGTGATCCCCAGCGCGACTGCATACGTCACAACCAGTGAAATCGCAAAGTTGATATTGGATGGCACGCTTTTGGCGCTAAAGTGATAGAGCGCGCTGGAGCAGATGGCAAGCGTAATGGAAAAATAAAAGAGGAACATGGATTTGGGTCCAGCCACGCAAGTGATCCTTTCACCCAACCCCGGCAGACAACTAATGCAGATACATCACTTCAGCTTCGACCCAGACCGGCGGTACCTTACTTGGATCGTTAAGGCATATTAGGCTGGGAGTCCGCGAGGTGGTCGGAGGATTCTTGGAGACCCATCCGTAGCCCCAATAACATCCGGCCAGGACGGTGGCTTGAAGCGTTTGGGTAGTGCCCAACGAAAAACTATAGGTAACACATTCTCCTTGATCGTTGGGCGTATTCATTCCAAAGGAAAGATTAACTTGTCCGCCCGATTTATTTACAAATTGCACTGGAACCACAGCGCCGAGCGGCTTTTGAGGCGGCACCTGATTGCACACGTCAGCCGGATTTGTCGGCGGCACAGCCGTGGCAACAACCGGAGCCAGAGTCGGAAGAGCCGAAAAAGTCGGGAAAGGTGTTGGAGAGGGCGGAATCGGCGTGGCAGTATTGGTCGGCAGCGCGGCTTGTGTCATGGTCACCACGACCCAGGCCTGGGTCAGGGCATCATTTTGCACGGCAGTCAGGTCCAAGGTGGGCGTGGGCGCAGGTCCGCCGCCGCAGGCTGTGAGAGTTAAGATGATGAGCATGGAAATTGTTATCAAAACTTTTCTTTTCATTTTTTCTCCGTGACCCCATTTTTACCATGAAAAGCAAAAAGATTTTGAACCGCGAAGAGCGCCAGGGGCGCAAAAGTTTAAAGATTTTCTTAGCGTTCTTCGCGGCCTTTGCGGTTAATTTTCTCCAAAACGTTCAAGATAAACTCCGCCGTTCGTTTACCGGATGTCCCATCAGTGAATGTGATCTCATCTTCGACGAATTTCCGCCTCTGGGCCGCGTCGAGAGTGGGATTCGTTAAATAAAGATTCAACGCGTCCCGAAGCTGACTCTCGTTCTCGGCCACGCGTCCCGCCTTTGCATCGCGGAATCTTTTGTGCGTCGGCCAGTCCCCGATCTCTTTCAGCGACAATGAGAATTTATTTTTCTTATTCCAGCCGCCGGGCGTATCGATCGTCGCGGCGATCATCGGCGTGTCGTGGACAGCGGTCTCCACCAGCATCGTCGAATAGACGGTCACCACCACATCCGAGTACGCCATCATGGACGATTTCTCGTCCATGTCTTCGCCGCCGTAGTAGCCGAGCGATCCGCCCAAAGCCACCGGCTGGACAACATGCACATTGGAGTATTTTTTCTCCAGCTCAAAAACCTGTTTACGTTCGTCCGCAAAAATTTTCGGCTTGTCTTGGAAATGGCTCGGATGCAAGCGGATCAACAACTGTGAAGGCTCTGCGAGCGAGTTCAGCAAGTCGGGCGATTCGAGCGAGTCAGCGGAAACCAATTTTGCCAATGTTTCAATGTTTGGATAATTTGGCGCAAAATGGACAAAACTGCTGGCGTACGAAATCAACTTGCGCTTCGGGTCAAGTCCGTGGAGTTTGAAATATTCGTCGCGCGGCATCAGCCATTGTTTGCGAAAATATCCATCATAAGATGGAATGCCGCCAATGTTTACATGTTCTGGATTCCAATCCGAGCCGTAAACCAATTCATCTTTTTGAAACTGCGACCAGCACGTCGCCCACTGCACATCTGCGCCTGAGACGTTGTAACTCGACGAATTGTCCCAGCCGACGATGACGGTCATGTTCGGGATTCCGCGTCGGGCAGATTCACGCAGAAGATAACGGTCCATGCGCCAGCCGGGAGTTGAAGCGATGACCAGATCGGGTTGATATTTGTCGAAGAGGTCGGCATAGATTCCCGGGTCGGGCGTGAAGCGGTTTTGCATCCGCACTAAAAGCTTGCGCGCCCATGAAAAATTCCGCAAAAAGAAAATCATCAGCGCGGAGGGAATCCAAATGCCCAAACGGAATTTCCAACCGTTCTCCGCCCAGACTTCCCAGATGTGGCTGTCCATGGCTTCGGTGTTGATGCGGCGCGAGCCGCCGACGCGGCGCAGGTAGATGAGCAATGATTGCAGGCGCGGGCTGATTTTTTTTGCGTAATCATTCGCCTGCTTCAATCGCAGACCTTCGATGATTAATCCGTGTTGCGTGAAGCGTGAGGCGATCTTTTCCTTGGTGTCGTCGTCGGTGAGGACGACGATCTCAACGCCCGCAGCCAGCAGCGTCGGGACGACGTCGCTTTGCAGGAAGTAGATGATTGCCATGCCGTGATCGGCAGAGATGAAGATACGTTTGGTCATGAGGCCTTTTAATGCACGATCTATATGGATTTATTTTTCCGCTTCGCGCGAGATTTGAGATTAGCTATCATTAACAAAGTCCTTATAGCGACCAAGTATCAATAAGAAAACAAATGTATTTAATTGTCAACTAAGTAATTTCCCTTCATCCTTCTTGAATTACAGGTTATAAATACAACTCCCAAGATTGGATAGAAGAATAGAAAAAGGTTTGAAATTTGCAGCTCAGTTAATTCATAAGCAATTGAAGCCGCAAGCCAATAAGTAACATCTCCGATCAATATCAATCTCAAGAGTGGGGGCCATTTCAAATCTCCAAAAAAGAGGATCGCAGCTATAGACATTGCAACACCCAATAGCATAGAAATATAAGAACTGAGAACATCATTCCCCCATAAAGGATTTGCTTGTAAGTAGACATAGAAAACAAAAGCTATGGCGTACTTGATAGCAAATATGCCAACTATTTGGTTCAATCTATTATCAGAATAAACAACACAAATATAAATGCCAGTTACCAACAGAAAAACCAATGGGAAATAGTAACCCACAATTAGCGTGAAAAGAATCAGAATGATAACAGCAATATTTTCCAAGCTCTGACCCCTCTTAAAGAGGTTGTTTATTTCCAAATCTTTTCTATTCTGTTTTCTTGAATAAACCCATAGGGCGAGCATAAGGAATAACCATAATCCAACTAAGATAATTGGCCAAAATGCAAATAACATCAACATCCCGGCAAAGCAAGTAAAATCGAGACCTTCTCCAGGCACACAACTAACCGCACCAGAGATAGCTGACCAAAATAATACGTCTGGCAACAAAATAAGCCAGGGTTCCCAAGAACGAAAAAATGTAGCTTTAGATCGTATTACAAGGATAATTGAAAAAATGATTTGAAGCCCTAACAGCACATACAAGAACTTATTATCGCTTACAAGGGTATCAATATATTGACTTGGAATAAATAATAGCGCGACAAAAACAATGTTAACTACTACAAGCTTCAAAATAAACTTGCCTATTAATCGATAAACCAAATTTTTCCCGCTTTTAATAATAACAAAAGCGAGGACCATTGGCAAAAACATTAAAAACAAAGATACAACCAAAAACCAATCCACTTCATCGCCGAATCATTTATCGTAGTATGCTCTGAAAATCAAGTTATATATTGATAATAATGTTTTCTTAATAAACCCCACCTCTAATACGCGCTTCCCGAAACCTGCTTTTCGCTTGGCGCCTTCCGTTTTCAACTCCCCTCTCAAATATCCCAGCGTATTGGACATGTTCATCGCCAGCGGGTCGGAGACCATCAGCCGCAGTAAACCCGCGTCGTTCATGCGTTTATCCAGCTGGCGGACTTGCCCCATGGGCTTGTCCATGTCAAAGGGCAGGAACTGCTGAAGCGTGGATTTGTACGCGGTGAATTGCCAATGCGAGGCACCTGTGAAAGCAACAATAGTTTTGCTTGGCAACGACGGAGATTGCTTCGGGCTTTGCCCTCGCAATGACGGATCGTAAGTAATACGCCAATCTTCCGTCTCGGCATAGACTTTCTTATTCTCTTCTTCGGTCTGCCCGAGCGAGAGATTGAATTCCAGAAAAGTTTCCCACGGAATGAATTGACCTTCTTCAAGCGCCGCATTTTCACGCGCCCACTTGAGAGTCGATTCGTAAAATTCCGGCGGCGTGCGGAACGGACGCGCGGTCACCATGCCAACATTTGGAAAGGTCTCGAGAATTTCCACGGAACGCGAAAGCCACTTCGGAGAAAACAAAATGTCGCTGTCCGTATAGGCGATAATTTCACCGGGCGCGCCCGCCAGCATCACGTTCCATGCGCCGCCCTTGCCCATGTTTTTCTCAGCGAGAATCAAATACTGGATTCGTCCTTCATCTTTTTCTTTCACAAGGAAGTCACGCACTTCAGCACACGAGCCGTTGTCGAAAACCATCAAGTCAAACGGCAAGCCTGCGTCCTTGCGCATCGATTCGAGCGAGACTTTCAATACTTCGAGAGTCTCGGCGTAGAATCCACTCAGGAAGGGAATGTAATTTAATAACGCAACCGTGATCCGCTCGGGGCGGGCCACGTCTTTGACGAACTTGGCAGGGTTTTGGCCTTTACGCATTTTCGATTTCCAATTTACGATTTACGATTTACGAATTTCTGAAATCTCTTCTTCCATCGTTTCGGACGCGCAACTTCTTCGATCATATCTTCAGGCAGGAAAAAGAAGACGGCTCGCAGAAATAATTCCACGCCGCGAAGAAAATGCAATCGCGTCATCACCGGACGGGCAAGCTTGCCGCCGACGAGACGATGGGTCGCATCCAGAATAGTGTAACGAATCGCGGCATGTCCGCCAGCAAGGCGAATGTTCTCGTCAGTCTCTGGAAGCGAATAATGAGTCTGTCCGCCAGGCAGGTGACTGTAATCGTGATTTTGATGCACGATCATGACCGAAGGCGTGCAATCGATCACAGGGATTTTTTCACGTCGGGCTTTGTAGATCATCCAGTTGTCCCAGCCGCCGCGGCCAATCGTGAAATCGGGGATATCCGTGTAGCAGGATTTTGGGAAGAGAAAGAAATCGCTTCCGGCGGGTTTATGAAGTTTGCCCTGACCGTTGACCGCAGATCGCAAACGACTTTCCCAACCGTCAGTGAAATCAAGAGGCTGAGTAATATCCATGTCCCAGCGCTGACTTAACAAAACAAATTTTTTTTGGGGTGCGGGAGCTCGCGTGCCCGATAGGGTATGCTCCTGCTTTTTCGACAGCAAGCTGCCGGACTCCAGATTTAAAATTTGTCTGGCCGCTTCGACAAAATCAGGAAAGAGAATCATGTCTGCATTGATGATGCAAAGCAATTCGCTGTTGCTGTTTTTACGGACAAGGTCGAACATGGACGAGATCAGCGGCGTGCCGTTGGCGTTGCGTCCCACATCTGGCAAGTGCTTTACACCAAGTTCCCTGGCCGCTTCGGCAAGACCCGTTTCTTCGCCGAGTAGAATGATTTCGACATCGGGCAGCAAAGTCCACGAACGAATCGCGTTGCGTTGAATCGTCGCAATGTGCGGATTGGTAAATGGTTTGGGGGCAGAAAAAAGTGTGATTAATGGCATGGTAAATATTTACAGGTTGGAAGGTTTACAGGTTCAAAAGCTGGGACTTGTAAACTTTCCAACCTTCAAACTTTCTAACGCTTTAGCGCCCTCTTATCAATATCTTTGAGTGTTTTATGTTTTATGCCCGCATTGATTTCCATCAACTTGGGTTCATCGTGGACCAGATCCAAAACTTCCTTCCACGAAAAATCATCGCGGCCATCGAAGCGGCTGTAAACCTGGCGCATGAATTCGAGATCTTCAGGCGTATCCACCGTCCAGCGATAATCGCCGAAGTCAGTGGTGTGATTCAGCAGCGCAACTTTGAATCCGCGCGGGGAAATTCCAGTTTGCAACTGGCGGTTGACAGTTGTCAGTTCAACACTTTCGTAAAAATAAGGCATCACGTGTTCACGATGAAAAGTTTCTGTTGTTTCCTTCCATGCTTTTTCAAGCGCCGTGAAAGTACAGGCTTCCACATCCAGTCCAATCGGATAAGTGCGATGAAACGGAGGCGGGAGTCGATTCGCCGCAAAATCGTAATCCGATTCCCGATTCCCGATTCCCAATTTACCAATTACCGTATTCACCACATCGTCGATCAACGCCGGGTCGATGACGGGACAATCTGCCGTGATGCGGACGACTACATCAGCCTTTGCGCTTTTCGCGGCTTGATAATACCGATCCAGCACATCGAACAGACTGCCGCGCGTGAACAGGATTCCGCTGAAATCGCAGTACTCGGCCACGGGGTCATCGGTGGGATCCGTCGTCGTGGCGAAAATGGTTTCGGTAACGGTGGCCGCCCGCGAGGTCCGAATGAAGACGCGCTGCAACATGGGCTGGCCCGCAATATCAGCAAGAATTTTTCCAGGCAGGCGTGATGAACTCATCCGCCCCTGAATGATGGCAATGACGCGAACAGACATTTATTGTTCTTTTGAGACCGTTTCGGAATCAGGCGCTTCCGCTTCAACGGCTTTCGCCTTCTGAGCGTTCAAAGTTTTCTCGAGGCCGCTGATCTGTTTGCGATGCTGCGAAACTTTGATGGCGCCTTTCAGCACGCTGGGCAGCATGACCAAAATCCCAATCAGGAAACCCACGCCGACTCCGATCAACACGAACAAAGCCAGCGAGCCCTTCATGCTGAAGCCGAACAAAGCGGCCGTCACGATGAAGGGATTCTGGATTGCAAACACAACGGAAATTATTGCAAGGATCAGGGCAAGGATCAAAATGAAAATAGCCATTGTGTCTCCTAACTGGATGATGATGAAGGCGTTTGTTTCTTTTTTGCAGAACGCCTGGGTGTGTTCTGTTCGAACTCGGCAAGTTTGCGTTTATGCCGCATCAGCGCCCAACTATTCCCGATGAGCGATGGGAGCATCAGGATCACACCGATCAAAATCCCAACGCCCAACGCGATCAACATCAACAGACCAGACGAGCCGTCCACCGGATAGCCGAAGAACGTGATGTGGATCATGGTCACATTCTCAAGCGAAAACATGACAGCCACGATACTGACTACGATCATAAGAATTAAGCTGATGATCATTTGGACCTCCTGTAAATTTGGATGGTGCGTTCGTAGGCCTCGAGCAGTTTGGCAAAGTTCTTTTTCCAGTCGGCCCGTTCCTGCGCGGACCCGCGAGCGGCGCGGCCAATTTTTGGCAGTTCCTTCCTCCGGGCTATCACCGTTAAAATTCTGGCCGCCAGCGCATCTGCATCGCCATCGGGAAAGAGCCAGCCGTTGACACCTTCGCTCACCCATTCTTTATTCGCGGGAATATCCGAAACGAGCGCGGGCAACCCGCAGGCGAGAGCTTCCATCAGCGAAACGGACGAGCCGTCCACGTGCGAAGGCGAGATATAAATATCAGCCATATGATACCAGTGAGGCAGGTCGGTTTGCGAGACCTGCCCGCCAAATTGGACGCGGTCGAGCACGCCGCCATTCATGAAAATATTGCGGAGCATGTTGCCCTGTGAGCCGCCGCCAAGCAAAAGCAAATTTACATTCTCCTGTTGTTGAGCGATTTTGACAAAAGCCTTTGCCAAAACATCCACGCCGTAGCGCAGCTCCCAGCTTCGGTTACAAAACAACGTGAAAGCTTTGCGTTTTGTGTTTTGCGTTTTGTTTTTTACTGCTGACTGTTTAGAGTTAAAGTGTTTTAAATCCACACCCCACGGAAACACGACGGTTCGTTCCGGGTTCATCCCATATTCAACAGCTTTGTCGCGCGTAACATTTGCATCGCTTGTAAAATAAGTTGAATTACGTAATACGTATCTCGTAATACGTTTCATCCACGAACTTTTATTGACATCGTCCATCAGGTCGAAACCCCAGGACATGGTCAACAGCGGGCGAAACCCCGAAAGCGCAACAATGAACGCGCAGGTCTGGATCGGACCAGCGTGGATCAGGTCAGGTTTAATTTCTTTGATGACGCGCTTAAAATCGAAAACCAATCGCGGAACATCGCGCCAGCGAAACTCACCCTGTCCGCCCGCCCACAGGATTTGCTGAATACTTTCCGGCACGGGACGATCCTCGACCTGGCGTACATTTTTTTCAAGTTTTAAATAATAAACTTCATGCTCCGTTTCCGATAAAGCTGCCAGGAAACGATGGTCATGAGGGGAATAATCTTTGGAAAAATAAATGATCTTCATAAGTTCAAAGGTTGGAAGGTTTCAAGTTGAACGCTCAAACCTTCCAACCCGCAACCTTTAAACCGAACCGAGATCCGTCCAGCGTAATTCCTTGCCCATCGGCATATCCGCCAGCGCTTTTGTACCAATCACGTTTGGAATTTCATACGGCTTGATCGCGCCGGGCGTGGCCGGACGCAGAACATCGATCATCCCGCGCGTGAAAACTTCTCCGGCTTTGATATCGCGCGCCGCGCGCAGGCAACGCCGCTGAACGACTTTCGTCTGCTGTTCGTTGTCAGTGATGAATTTATCGGCGGAACCAAGCGCACACTCCAGCAAACGCGTCTCTTCGACCATGTGCGCCCAGTCGGCGGGATTCAATGCAAACTTATGGTCGGGACCTTCGCGGTCATTGCTGTCGGTAAAGTGACGCTCGATCATGCGCGCGCCAAGCGTCACCGCACCGAGCACGGTCGCGTTGCCATGCGTATGATCGGAAAGTCCCAACACCACATCGGGGAACATCGTGGCATAAGTTTTCAGTACATTCAAATGAATGTGATCATAATTTTCAGGGCTGGCCGTGTAATTGGTGTTGCACTGCATCAGACATAACTGCTTGTTGATTTTCAAAATCGCATGTACTGCGCGCTGCACATCGGCAATATCCGATGCGCCAGTGGCAATGATCATCGGCTTGCCTTTGGATGCCATATGTTCGAGAGATTCGATCCAGTCAATTTCACCGGAACCAGCCTTGAACGCAGGAACATATGGGTTGACATGTTCGATGGAATCATAATCGTACGGCGATGTGAAGAAATCGATCCCGACCTTATCGCACTCTTCCTTCAAGATCGGAGTCCAATCCCACGAAACGGATGCATCTGCATAAACTTGTGTCACTGACTTTTTCCACGCGGATTGATGGCTGACCTTTGAATCCATGTGCGTGAAGCCGTAATCGGAAACAATCTTCGGCGCCTGGAAATGCTGGAATTTAGCGGCGTCCGCTCCGGCGTCCCGCGCGAGGCGGATGAGCATCCTGGCACGATCAAGGTCGCCATCGTGATTGGCGGCAATATCGGCGATGAAATAAGTGGGGTGATTCGAACCAATTATGCGGTTACCAATTTTTATGTCCATCATGAATCTCCTTGTACCTAATGACAGTCAGTGGTCCCGGCGCAAATTTTTTGCAAAGCCTGAGGGGACACATCATAAACCACATATTCGTACGCGATAGTTGTAACCGGCTGGAAGTTATCACGCAGCCATTTGTAGTGATCAATGTTATCCCAGGTTGTTGAGCCAACCAGATCGTTGGGCGAAACGATGAGAAGTCCGCTCACCGGTTGCTTCGGCTCATAGATCGCATCGGGGTGCAAGGTCATGTAATCCCGAAGATAGTATTGTCCCTGACCCCAATCCAGATTCGAGTCAACCAGATATTTATAAGCATATTTTCGGTCCCAGACAATTTCATTAAAGTATGAGAGATAGAAAGGATAATATGACAACACAGAGGCGACCAAATAAACAGCCAGGGCAAAAACTGCAATTTTTTGATTCCTGGAAAACCCCGGCCATCCTGCAAATAAGCTTCCTGCAAAAACATAAATCAGGGGGAAGACCACCAGGTAGAATCGAATTCCGATCTGCGCGTTGTAGAAAAAATTAAAGTAGATGGTAAAAAACGCAACCGGCGCCAGCAGGAATATCTCGTTTTGAAGCAATGATTTTCTGCGCTGTTTGTTGACAAGATAGGCGACAAAAGCAGCAATGAGAATGACCTGGGTGGCAATGGGAACTTTCAACGCTGAGGCAATGAAATAATATCCGGGAAAACCCTGTTTAGCGCTAAGGTGTCCGAGAAGGTAGTTGGCGCCATTCCCTGCATTGATTCGTTCTTTAAACATGACCCTGTCCAGCCCCTGCAAATAAGGATAGGGAACGGGAACATGAAAATTCTGGAAGATTTTTATATTTTGAATCGATGTAAAAAAACCGGACTCAAAGTCATATTTATGCAAGGCCACCAAAGGGCGATTGAATAAAAAACCGACATTGATCAGCAGGAGTATGGCAATGCCGCCAGCAGCCGTATACAAGATAAGTTGTCCCAGGTAGCGGGCAATGGCAGCATAACCTTTTTCCTTATAGGCAGAAATCTGGGCAGGAAGGTCATGCAGAACCAGCGCCAACAGGAGCAGCGGCAGCAAAACGATGGATGTATATTTGGCAAGCTGACTAAAGCCCAGCATAAAAGCGCTCGACATCCCATCATATAGGCTTCGAGTGTTGGCAAATTTCCAGGCCCAGTAACAAGCAAAAAGGATTGTGCCGGTCACATAAATATCGGTCGTGACCAACTGGGAGTGGGCAATAATGTTGGGGTCGAAAATATATAAAAACAGAGCCGCCAGACCGGCATAAAAGCCGTACATAACACGAGCCCAATGAAAAACGAGATAGGCGACCAGCGCCGAAAAAAGAATGGTCATCCAGCGGGCAACAAAGAATTCACTGAGGAAGTTTTTAAGCCACCCATCGGGCAGGCGCGAAGCAATTTTAGCGGGCAGCGCATTCCAGGCTGAGACCGGCATCTTGCTGTCATCAAAGCGCGTTGAGTTCAAGTTCAAAATATTTTTGCCGTACCGGTAATGTTGATCCTCGTCAAACGTTGTAGACACTTTCTGAACGCTCAACATCCCGAAGACGACAAAAAATGTGATCAGCGCCAGCGCGATCCAATTCTGAATCCGCCTCGAGTCCAGGCCGGTCGGATTTGTCATTGCGCGTTATCCTGTTGATAACTACGGATTTTCTGTGGATAACCCTGCTGATACTGTGCATAAAACTCCTCCAAACCTGTGGAAAAGTTGGGAAGTTCGTGTCCCAGATCTGTGGACAACCTGTGGACAGACAGCCACAAGTTGTGGGAACGATGCGCGGTCAAACTGGACTTGTCAACGGATTGAGGCGAAATGAGGCTTTCCCTTAACCCAAACTTGCGCGCAACTTCAACGCCAAACTGATACTTGCTCATGGCCTGCGGCCCAACCACGTGATACAGTCCGTGTAATTTTTTTTCAATCATCTCCAGCAAAATTTTTCCGAGATGATTTACGAGCATCGGACAAAAAATCACATCGGTAAAACCATTGACGTTTTTACCATTGCCCAGGTTATTGACGAAGAACTCCGCCAGACTGCGTTTTCCATCCAACGACCAGCCATAGAAATTAACGCGTGCCACGATTGCCTGCGGATTCATTTGCAAAACTCCGCGTTCACCGGCGAACTTGGTCTGCGAGTAAACTCCCACCGGATTAGGCGTGTCTGCTTCGGTGTACATACCATCTTTTGTACCGTCAAAAACCGCATCGGTCGAGATGTGCACAAGGTTGATGCCGCGACGCGCGCATGCATCCGCAATTTGCGCGGGAAGCTCGGCGTTCATTTGATAAGCCAGGTCGGGATCAGTTTCGCAGGCTTCGAGATTCGCCAGCGCCGCACAGTGAATCACGGCTTCAGGTTTTGCTTCATTCAAAACGCGCGAGACCGCTTGCGGGTCGAGAAGATCGGCGCGAATTAAATCGAGCGGCGCCGACGCAAGTTTGTTGCGGTCCACGCCGATCACATCATGCGCGGCCGCTGCATCCAAAGCCAGGTTCAGGCCGAGCAATCCACTTGCGCCGGTGATCAAAATCCGCATCTAAAAAATTTACCCTTCCAACTTGCCGTCTGAAAACGCCTGCTCGAACGGGGCGATATATTTTTTGATGCCTTCCACATCCAGCCATTCAGTGTTGCTATCGCTCGTGTAGGAAAATCCTTCAGCGACAGGCTTGCCTTTATTTTGCCACGAATAACCGAACCAGATCGCCTCCGCCGGTTGGATGACATACATGCGCTCCAACTCGACCGTGTGGCGGGCCTCGTCTACTGACAGTAAATCTTCGTGGAGTTTTTCTCCGGGGCGAATGCCAATGATATCAATTTGGGCATTGGGCGCAATGGCGCGCGCAAGGTCAACAACTTTTGTGCTTGGAATCTTCGGAACAAAAACTTCGCCGCCTTCCATCTGCTCGATGCAATTGATAACGAAATGCACGCCCTGCTCCAGCGAAAGCCAGAAGCGCGTCATGCGATCGTCGGTGATGGTGACTTTGCCGGATGAACGCTGCTTGAGAAACAGCGGCACGACCGATCCGCGCGAACCGACCACGTTCCCATAACGAACGCACGAATAACGCGTGGCTGAACCGGCAGCATAGGCGTTGCTTTGAATGACCAATTTTTCCGCGACGAGTTTTGTTCCGCCGTAAAGATTTGCCGGGCTGACGGCTTTATCGGTGCTGAGCGCCAACACTTTTTTCACGCCCGCATCCAGCGCGGCTTCGAGCACGTTGGATGTGCCGATAATGTTGGTCTTGACCGCTTCCATCGGGTTATATTCACAGGCTGGGACCTGTTTCAACGCCGCGGCGTGGACCACAATGTCCACGCCGTGCATGGCGCGAAGCAGTCGTTCGCGGTCACGGATATCGCCGATGAAATATCTCAAACGCGGATCATCGTATCCGGCCACACGCATTTCGTGTTGTTTCAATTCATCGCGGCTGAAGATGATGATCTTCTTCGGATTTTTTTCTTCCAACACAATTTTGGTGAACTTTTTTCCAAATGAACCTGTGCCACCAGTGATAAGTACAACTTGATTTTTCCAGTCCATAAATTCTCCTATATGTCGTCATTGCGAATACTGATGGTCGAGTAGGGCGAGTGTTTTTCTCGCCCGTATCGAGACCCAGCCCGAAGCAATCTCCAATTATAAAGAGGGATTGCTTCGTCGTTGCTCCGCTCCTCCTCGCAATGACGTGATTATTTCTTAATCACGATCAACGGATATTGCCCATTCTCGCCGAAGAAACGCGGGAAGTGTTCCTCCAGCCAGAAGACAAATTTTAAATATGTCTTGCCGCCCAACTGCGGACGCACAAACCAGCGCATGAAACGCGGACTGAGACTGCGCCAGGGATGGATCTCGAACTTGACCGCCCCGTTCAATTCCTTCTTCAACCAGCGCGGCGTCATCTTTTCGATGTATGTGCCTTTATGTTCCTTCATCGCGGTACGTTCTCTTTTCCATTTGACTGGATGTCCACGCAAGGCGCTGGTAATAAAAATCAGCGGCTCCGCCGCCCACATCAAAAATGGATTATTCCAGCCATTGACAATGGCCGCCGACCGCCCCATTTTCAAAACTCGCGTCAATTCCAGGTAGGCGCGTTTATGCTCGGTCAGCGGAAGATGGTGAATGGTGTGCATCGAGACCACACTATCGAAGGCATCCGGTTTGAATGGCAGGTTGGCAATGTCCGCCACAACGACCAGGCCCTTATCTCCGAGCCGTTTGCGCGCTTCCTTCAACGCCGTGATCGAGAGATCGAGGCAAACGCGGTAACGATAATTTTCAGAGTAGGTTAAATATTCAGGCCATTGAACAGGCCCCGAACCGGCGTCCAGCAAAAAGTCGCCGTGCGAGGCGATGTAACGATTCACACGCAAATGACACTTGTGGATATAGTCGCGCGAAACCGGACGCAGGTCTTCATAGCGGGCATTTTGATAAAGTCCCTCGCCAGCCTGCGACC
>JAJYOH010000427.1 GCA_021796315.1 Chloroflexota bacterium | reverse complement strand
CAGCCACTGCCAATATGCACCGCTAAGCAAATCTTCGGCAAGAATTTCGCAGTTTTTGTAATCTTCTATTTTGCAGACTTGAAATGTTTTTTCAGGAATGGGTGTTTTAGTCGATGTAGGTGTTATGGTTGAGGTAGGAATAAAGGTTTGAGTTATCGTTGGCTCTGGCGTGAACGCTCCCGTAGCTGTTTGTGCTGATTTTACGGGTGCGGCGCAAGATGCCAACAATAGAGTAACGAGCAAAAATAATTTCGTAGATTTCATTTATTCTCCTTATTGTGCTGTATAAACACCCTGTAGTGTTCTTATCCAGTGCCACGTTGTATAATACCTGCAGGCAGATTATAGATTTCTTTTCTCTAAAAGGCAAACCTCATGTCCAACTCAGACGTTTTCATAATTTCCGCAGTTCGCACCGCAATTGGCTCTGGAAAAGAAAGCGGCGCGTTGCATCCCTTTCAACCTGTTGAACTGGCTTCGCTTGTGATGCGCGAAGCGGTCAATCGTGCGGGCATTGATCCCGCGCGCCTCGACGATGCCATCTGGGGCGTGGTCACGCCCATCGGCGATCAGGGCGGCAACCTTGCGCGCCTGGCCGTGCTCAAGTCCGGCTTTCCCGTCCACGTGCCGGGCGTCAGCATCAATCGCATGTGTGGCTCCAGTCAGCAGGCGATCCATTTTGCGTCGCAGGCCATCCTCTCCGGCGACGCCGATCTCGTTCTGGCGGGCGGCACCGAGATGATGTCGCATCAGCCGCTCGGCGCGGACTATCCGCGGGAGTGGCCCGACGTTGGACACAAATTAATTCATCAGGGACTGAGCGCTGAACTCATGGCCGAAAAATGGAATCTGACTCGCGACGAACTGGATGATTACGCGTTTCAGTCGCACACTAAAGCCGGACAGGCGATTGACTCTGGATTCTTCGCCGAACAGATTCTTTCCATTGATTTGCCTGCGCCAGTGCCGCAGGCACAGGTGAATCGCGGGTCGAGTAGCGCAGCGTATCGAGACCCGAACCGCCTCGAACCGGATCCGAAACTTTTTTCCGTTGATCAGGGCGTTCGCCGCCCTCCCGACCGCGACAAGATGCGCGCTCTGAAACCTATCTTCAAATCTGACGGTGTTATCACTGCCGCGAATTCTTCGCAAGTCTCTGACGGCGCCGCCGCGCTCCTGCTGGCTTCGCCTGATGCAGTGGGACGATATAACTTATCTCCGCTTGCTCGAATTGACACGCGCGTCGTGATCGGCTCTGATCCAACGCTGATGCTCGACGGCCCTATTCCGGCCACGCAAAAAGCGTTGAAGCGCGCGGGTTTGACTCTGCAAGACATGGATGTGATCGAAATCAACGAAGCCTTTGCATCGGTTGCCCTTGCGTGGGCAAAAGAATTGAATGTTGATTTGACTTGTGTCAACCCAAACGGCGGAGCCATCGCACATGGACATCCCCTCGGCGCGACCGGCGCGATCTTAATGACGAAACTGGTTTACGAGTTGGAACGCCGCAAAGCCAGATATGGATTGCAGACCATGTGTATCGGTCACGGCATGGCAACCGCCACGATCATTGAAAGACTCTAAACACAAAGGACACGAAGGACACAAAGTAAAAAGAAAAACCTTCGTGTACTTTGTGCCCTTCGTGTTTAAAAGATGTCCATTGTCTACCTCGCCCTCGGAACAAACCTCGGCGACCGCCTCGCCAATCTGCGCGCGGCGCTTGACGCACTCTCACGCTCCACGCCTCACGCCCAATCGATAATCATCAATCGCCAATCATCAATCTATGAGACTCCTCCCTGGGGTTACACCGACCAGCCCGCCTTCCTCAACATGGCAGTTAAGTGCGAAACAGGCCTCGAGCCAGAATCCCTCTTGAAGCGCCTCAAGCAGATCGAAGTCCGGGTGGGACGCGTGGAATCATTCCGCTGGGGGCCGCGTCAGATCGACATCGACATTTTGTTTTACGATGATCTCGTCTTTGAATCAAAATCATTGACCATTCCTCATCCGCGTTTGCATGAACGCGCCTTCGTGCTCGTCCCGCTGGCAGATATTGCGCCTGATCATGTTCATCCGGTTCTCAAAAAAAACGTGAGTCAATTGCTGGATGAATGTGACGCGACCGGTGTCGAGTTATTTTTATAAGCGAAAAGGGAATTAGGTATAATCAAAACCATTGTTAACAAGAACGTCGCATGAGGAGGGTTCGTCGTTGACCGCTTTTTCCATCCCTGCGTTTCGCCCGATGTCCCTGGCTGAACTTCTGGACCAGGCTATTCATTTATATCGCCGCAATTTTCTTACCTTTGTAGGGATCATCGCCATCCCATATATTCCTCTGGCAATCCTGCAGGCCGGTTCGGCCATGCTTACGACCAGCGCGCTAGCCCGGCCAGTGTTCGATTCGCCCTCTTCGCCAAACTTTCTTGCTTCCATGCTTGGGTCTGCCGGTGTTGTCGTAACTTTGATCTTTCAATTCTTTCTCATCCAGGGCGTAGCCACTGCGGCCCTGACGCGGGCGGTCGCTGACAGTTATTCCGGCAAACATGTTGACATTCTCTCGTCGTACCAGAATCTGCAGGGCCAGTGGGGACGATTGATCCTGGCCCTGCTTTTGATGTTCCTAATCATGTTCGGTCTGTTCATCTGGATGATCATCCCGTGTATTGGTTGGGTGACCGGGCCCGGGTTGTTGGCTTTTGTGGCCGGGGTGGTCACTCCCCTGATCGCGCCGGTGGTGGTGCTTGAAGATAATGGTATCCGCGCCTCGATTCGCCGCGCCTGGGACCTGGCTCGCAGCCGCTTCTGGTGGCTGGTGGGATTCGCATTTATTTTGTATCTCTTCAACCAATTAGTCATCAGTGGACCGGCCATGCTTTTAAATTACCTGATGACCATTATCCTGCCTGCCGCCGGTTCATACAGTCAGCGGCTGCTTGTGACGACCGGCATCCAGACGCTTGTCACCACGTTGACGAGTCTGATCTATCTGCCGCTT
The DNA here is from genome assembly GCA_021796315.1 of Chloroflexota bacterium. The sequence continues at coordinate 2,527 of JAJYOH010000427.1, read as the reverse complement.
CAACTAAGCGCGTTGACGGTCGTGTACTTCGACCTGCGCGCCCGCTCGGAAGGACTCGACCTGGTGATGCAGGCTGCCAATGTCAATAGCACGGGAGCCAGCGAAGTCATTTCCCTGCCCGAAGTATCCCGCGTGATCAATGCGCCAAAAATTCAATCTCAGTTCATCACCGGCAGGGATATTGGATATTTCTCCCTCATCACAATTGCGGTCACTGCGATCTATGTTTTAGTTGTCAGCGTTGTGGCCGGGATAATGATGTCTTTCGGCGGATTTTGATGCGGTTGTTTTTCTCACGGCTCGCGACCCTGACGCTTCTTTTCCTGATTACGGCGGCTCCCGTTTTTGCGGCTCGGGGCAACGCTGACGTTTTTCCCGCGTCCCTTTCCGCGGATGAATACTGGGGACTGGTGGATCGCTCGCTTCAGGTTGTAAATGGTTTGAAAAATCATTCAGCGGGAGAAATAAAGATCGGACTGGGGCAGCTTGCCATCCAGTGGGAAGCGGTGACTCAGGTCAGCATGAACGATGGTCAAGTCATTCCCATCGATAATAGTTATTTGCTGGGCGCCCTGAATGCTGACCAACCCGACCTGGTCCGCATCGAAAATATTTTAAGCGCGCTTCAAACCGCGCACAAAGTTTATCCATCCAAAATATTTTCAACTGCCGATCTTGACTCGCTTAAGCAGATTTTTTTGCTTCCTGAGTTTCAATGGCAGACACAAACAAATCCCCTCAATGACTGGTTCCAGCAGCAATGGGATCGTTTCAATAAATGGCTTAATGGAATTCTCGGCAATCGAACGATCACTATTCCCGGCATTGGGTTGTCGCCGCTGGCGATCATCGCGACCCTTTTGCTTTTGTTGGTTCTCGTTTATGTGTTTCGCTCTTTGTTCGCCGATCTCATCAACGAAGCCAGGATCAACGGCAATGGCGAACACGGCGACGAATTATTGACATCCGACGTTGCGTTCAAGCGCGCGCAGACTCTCTCTCAGGGCGGCGATTATCGTTCGGCTGTCCGCTATTTATATTTATCATCCCTGCTTCTGCTTGATGAACGCGGACTGCTGCGTTACGACCGTTCCAAGACCAATCGTGAATATCTTCGGAGTGTCTCCGGTTCGCCGGAGTTGTCCGAGCCTTTGCAGGAAGTCATCGATGTTTTCGATAACGTTTGGTATGGTTATCATGAACTCGATGAAGAATCCTTCAAGCATTACAGCGACCGCGTGGAAGAGTTGAAGGAAAAGAAGCAATGAAGCTCACTCGTGATAACTGGCTGGTGATCGGCCTCGTGGTTTTGCTTTCGCTTCTGACGCTGGCTGCCGCGCTCCAGAAAAATAATTTGCAGACCATTCCATACTTAAGCACCTCATCCGCTCAAGATGGCACGCTGGCGCTTAGAATGTGGGTGCAGAAACTTGGCTATCGCGTTTTGGATGACACATCGTCAATCTATCAGCCGCCTGCGGATGCAAATGTTATTTTTATCATCCAGCCGATCTATGATATTTCCAACACTGAATTTGATCAGCTCGATGCCTGGGTCAAAAAAGGTGGAATGTTGATCCTTGCAGGAGATCAGCCTTACATTTCTTCTGCGCTCAGTCGTTATGATTTTTCACTTTCCTTTTTGAACAGCACGCCGGATGGTCTGCCTGCCGAGACGCCTCTGTTGACGTCGCCCGATCTCACCGCACCGGCATCGGTCAAAGCGGACCTTTATCTGGATTCCACTAAATCTAATTTTGTCACGCTGCTGGCTTCTGACGGGCATCCGCTGATCGTGTCTTTCGATGAAGGTCTTGGCCGCGTCATTCTCTCCTCGACGGTCTATCCGTTCTCGAATCTTGGACTCAAAGATAATGCCAACGCAACTCTCGTGTTGAATTTGATCGCTCTTGCCAAATCACGCGACGCGGCCTGGTTCGACGATTGGCATCATGGCTTGCAAACGGATACTGCCATCATCGGCCCTGACCAGTGGCTGCGTTCCACGCCCATCGGTCACTCATTGATCTTCGTTGTCGGAATTATCTTCATCGCCCTGCTTCTAGCCGGACGCGGCTTTGGCCGCCCCGTGCCTTTGCCGAATGAGTTAAAGCGCCGCGGTCCGCTCGAGCACGTCACAGCTATTGCCAACCTAAATCGTAAGGCTGGGCATCGCAGCGCTGCGCTCCAACAATATCGTGCCCGCCTCAAGCGTCATCTTGGACGGCGCTATCGCCTCGATCCATCCCTGCCCGATGCAGTATATGTCGATGCTTTGAAGCAATACAATCCAGCTCTCGATCACTCTGCATTGCTCAATCTGCTTAACGGACTCTCGAAGAAAAATGTCAGTGAAACCGAAATGGTCGAGCTGGCCTCGGATGCGTCGGAATGGATGAAGGATTAGTTTAACGTCATTGCGATGGTGGTCGAGTAGGCGGCGTGGTTTCGATACGCACAGGGCGCTACTCAACCACCGCCGCCGTATCGAGACCCGATGCACTCAGTATCTGAAATTAGGAGAATC
>JAJYOH010000031.1 GCA_021796315.1 Chloroflexota bacterium | reverse complement strand
GTAATTGTCGTTACCGCCAAAGCGCAGTATTGAAATCGCCAGTGATGATGATCTGCTCGCCATTTTTATGGGCCGCGTCGCAAATATCGAGCAGGCGGGCGTAGAACTCCAATTTATATTCCACGCGATCGTGGCCGCGCTGGCCGTTCGGAAAGTAAATGTTATATAAAACGAGGTCACGGTGACGGGTCCGGATGAGGCGGCCTTCGATATCAAATTTCGGATCGCCGAATCCCATCTGGACTTCATTGGGCTGCTCGCGAAAAAAAGTTGCCACGCCGCTATATCCGGGACGTTGAGCCGGGTTCCACGCAAAAGGCAGACTCAACGCCTGATGCTGTTCCTCCGTCAATTGTTCAGGCCGGGCTTTGACTTCCTGCAAACAAAGAACATCCGGCGATTGCGCCCATGCCCAACCCAGCGCGCCTTTCCCCAAAGCGGCCCGGATGCCGTTCACATTCCACGAAATAATCTTCATCTATTCCTGCGCTCTGCAATATGGTAAACTAACAATAGTAGGCAATGTTGTGGACGATAAAACGATGAAACGAATTCTATGTATCGAAGATGAGCCTGAGATGATCGATCTCATTCGTCTCATCCTTGGACGCCGCGGCTTTGAAGTTCTGGGCGCAGCTGGCGGAACAGCGGGTCTAAAAGAAGTGCGCGAGCAATTGCCCGATCTCGTTCTGCTTGACTTGATGATGCCGGACATGGACGGCTGGGAAGTATACCAGCAAATGAAGGCTGAAGATTCCACACGCAGCATCCCCGTAATTGTCGTTACCGCCAAAGCGCAGAGCATCGATAAAGTTCTCGGCTTGCACATCGCAAAAGTCGACGATTACATTGCGAAGCCGTTCAGCCCGCAGGATTTGCTCAACAGCGTTGAAAAAGTCTTGGGCAAAAAAGCCGCCACATAATAACGCTGCACACTGGCGCCAAGCATTCCTGCATTTAGAAAATGCCCCCATTTATTTTTATACAAAATCAAAACCGGGCGATCCAGAATCCGTCCCGCATCAAGTTTTGTGATTCGTTCATGTGCCGCCTGCGCGGCTTGATGTTCCGCGCGCGGCTTGATGTTGATGAAGGTATCGTGCTGGTCGTCAATCGCGACTCACGCGCAGATTCTTCCATTCATATGTTTTTTGTTCCATTCGACCTGGCTGTGTTTTGGATTAACAATGAAAACGAAGTGGTGGACAAAGTCATTGCCAAATCATGGCGCCCGGCCTACTTCCCTGCCAGGGCAGCACGTTATACACTTGAAATCCACCCCAATCGATTTAATGATTACCAGATCGGCGATAAAGTAGAATTTAAAAATGCTTAAACGATTTTTTGTTTTCCTGGCAATAGCCAGCATGATGCTTTTTGCCAATCCTGTTGCCGCGCAAACACCAACCCCAACGACCGGCCCAATTTATATTGTCCAGTCGGGAGATACTCTATCATCCATTGCAGAGCGTTTTAACGTCACGGTGGCTGATCTGATGAACGCCAATAACATGACCAATGCCAACCTTTTGGACGTGGGACAACAACTTGTCATCCCTGGTCTGGAAGGCGTAACCGGCACCCTAGATACCGAGGTCGTGAACTTTGGCGATTCTTTTCATAGCCTCGTTCGCAGGACACAAGTTGGCATTCCAATGCTTCGCAAACTTAATCGGCTTGTCAGCCCAACCGAGTTTTATGTGGGCGCAAGCATGATCGTCCCAAAACAAGATAACGCGAAAGATTTGAGTAATCGCTTCACACCCACAGCGGGCGAATCCCTGCTGGAACTGGCAGTGAAGCAAAATACCGATCCATGGACCATCACCGACCTCAACAACTTAAATGGTACATGGGATGCTTTGCCCGGCGATGTGTTGTACGATCAAGGCCAGGCATCGAACCAGACCGCCAGCGGATTGCCCTCCGCTTTCGTCAGCGCCCAGATCACCACTCTTCCCCTCAAACAAGGAGGCACAGCTGAGCTTATTGTTCAACCTGTAAACGGCGCAACCGTCAGCGGCACACTTGTGGATCAACCTTTGCATTTCTTCCCGATGGGCGATGGACGCATGGTGGCTTTACAAGGCATATATGTTATGCTCGATCCTGGAGTCTATCCACTGGAATTGAATGCCGTATTGCCAGACGGCACAAAACAATCCTTCGAGCAAATGGTATTAGTCGGCGTAGGTGATCAACTTAAAATACCGATCCCAGTGCCTCCTGAAGACCCTACGGTGATGGAGACAGAGGATAAACAAGTCGCCTCAATTGTCTCACCAGCCACTCCGACCAAATACTGGCAGGATAAATTCACTTTACCAGTCGGATTGCCTTTTTGTATCATGGATTGGTTTGGTTCCCCACGCAACCTTCCCTATAATGGGAATATGTACCATTACTTTCATGGCGGCGTAGATTACGGGGTTTGTTCCACGGATCATCCTTTTGATATCTATGCGGCAGCGCCCGGCAAAGTGGTCTTCACAGGCAAGCTCAATGCGCGCGGAAATGTTACGATCATTGATGTCGGCTGGGGGGTCTATACGCTTTATGCCCATCAACTTGATGATGGGATTTATGTGACGGTTGGTCAGCAAGTTCAAGCCGGGCAATTGATCGGCCATATTGGCGCGACTGGGCACGTTACAGGACCGCATCTTCACTTCGAGATGTGGGTTAATGGGATTCAGGTTAATCCATTAGACTGGCTGAATAGAATTTATCCTTAATTGTCGTGTTTACGTTGCGCTTTGCAAATCTTTGTGCTACACTCTTTTCGCAAACAATGAATTCTTTGGTCAATTTCCTGAAGCAAAGTGACATTTTCTATCAACTAACGCCGACCCAGTTGGAGTTGGTTGCCAATCTGTGCCAGGAAGTTATGTTCCAAACCGGGGAAATTATTTTTAGGGAAAATAGCAGCAGCAAGGAGTTGTATATCATTGCGCAGGGAGAGATCGAAATCACGATCACACCCGGTGCAGCAGAGTCCGGAGCGGGGTCCGAAAATGAGACGATGATTGCAAAATTACGTCGAGGCCAGTCGTTCGGCGAGGTCGCACTTGTGGATGAAGGACTTCGTTCTGCATCTGCACGAGCGTCACAGAAAGATACACGTCTGCTCATCATACCGCGCGATAAGCTCATCATGTTGTGCGAGACCTACCCTCAACTCGGCTACCGCTTGATGCACAACCTGGCCGCGGACCTGGCAATGAAGATCCGCAACACGGACCTGCGCATCCGCGAGCAACTTTTATACAAAAGCTAAAATTTTAAGGAAACACTAGACAGAATCACTTGACCAGTGCTTAAATTGCCCTTACTATTAACCCTTAATATTAGCCATAGGAAAAAAGTCTTAGTGTTTAGAGCCGCCAGAAATTGGTCCAGCCAATGGGAAGTTTCTGCGGCTTTGTGCTATAGGCGAGAATGTTTAGAATTTAACCCAAAGGAGGTGGTGCGGACATTGAAGAGCATTGTCTGCCGGATTGTCATACCGCGATTAGGGCTTCCTAAAGCGGAAATCAGACACACCAAACATATTCGGAGGAGTAAGAAATGTCTAAACGCTTGTTTGTTTTATTTTCCGTGCTGATTGTTGCCAGCATGGTACTCGCTGCCTGCGGTGGCGGTGGCAGCTCTGCGAAGACGTTGAAAATCGTCTCCAGCCTGCCGATGACCGGCTCATCGCTTACCCAGACACAGACCATCGTTAATGCTGAACAACTGCGCCTCGCCCAGGCTAATAACAGCGCTTGCGGTGGCAAATATACGTTGGCCTATGAAGCTTGGGATGATGCTTCTGCAGCTCAGGGCCAGTGGGATCCCGCTGTCGAGACTTCCAATGCGAACAAAGCTGCGGCCGATCCTTCCATTATCGCTTATCTCGGTACATTCAACTCCGGCGCTGCTGCCCTTTCCATTCCGATTCTGGATCAGGCCGGCCCATTGGTTATGATTTCCCCAGCTAACACCTATGCAGGCTTGACCAAACCCGGTAAGGGCGCCCCAGGCGAGCCTGATAAGTTCTACCCAGCTGGTATCCGCAACTACACTCGTGTGGTAACCGCTGATGACGTTCAGGGCAAGGTTGATGCCAACTTCATGTCCTCGCAACTCGGTGTCAAGAGCGTCTACATTCTCGACGATCAGCAGTTGTACGGCAAGGGTGTTGCCGATGTGTTCGAGACGACTGCCAAGTCATTAGGCATGACTGTCCTCGGCCACGAAGGTATCGATACCAAGGCCGCCGACTACAAAGCTCTGATGACCAAGATCTCCACCAGCAACAACGGCAACCCACCCGATGCCATCTTCGTTGGTATGGTTATCGATAGCAACGCCACCCAATTGTTGAAGGACAAGGTCGCTATCATGGGCGATAACACCAAGGTCAAGTTCATGGGCCCGGATGGTATTCAGACCCAGGCTATGATCGACGGCGCTGGCAAGGATATTGCCGAAGGCATTTATGCTTCAGTCGCAGGTGTTCCGCTTGACAAGCTTGGACCTTCCGGCCAACAGTTCGTCAAGGATTATGAAGCGAAATACGGCAAGCTGACCGAACCTTATGCTGTCTATGGCTACGAGACCATGAACGTTCTCCTAAAGGCAATCGAAGATGTATGCGCCTCAGGCGGCGATCCCAGCAATCGCAAGGCTGTCCGCGACGCGGTGTTCGCCATCAAGGACTTCAATGGCGTGTTAGGCACCTGGTCCTTTGATGAGAACGGCGATACCACATTGACCGATATGACCATCTATCAGGCCAAGAGCGGCGCTTACGTCGCTGTAGGCACTTTCAAATAGCTTCTTAGTACGTCAGGGGCGGCAAAAAATGCCGCCCCTATCTTTTTCTGTCTTAAGGCAGAAAAATATTAGGAGCAAAATGTCAACGAAGATTAAAACCATTCTGACACGAATTCTCTTCACGGCCCTTGGGCTATATATCGCATTCCTACTTGGACCAATTGCCGGATTTGACGTACCAAATATTGCCAAAACAATTCAGGCTCAGCCGGGTCAGTTAATTCAATTTCTGATTGTCGGTATCGCCAATGGCGCTATTGTTGCTATTATCGCTCTTGGATATACGATGGTGTATGGCATCATCGAGTTGATCAATTTTGCGCATGGTGATGTATATATGTTCGGGGTTTTTTCCTCCCTGACTGTTTTATCCCTTACCGGGACGCTTACTACAACGGACCCGGTTCATATTATTTGGGGAATAGCACTCGCCCTTGTTGTCTCCATTGTCTTTTGTGCAGCAGTTAATGCGACAATTGAACGACTTGCTTATCGACGATTACGCAATGCACCGCGCCTTGCGCCGCTCATTTCTGCCATTGGCATGTCTTTCATAATAGAAAACCTGGGATTGATATGGGCTTCACAGGCCTGGTTGGTACCATCCTTTGGCACAACAGGCGGCGCTTCACAGAAGGATTTCCCAGATCTGCTCAGTAGACTGTTTCAGGGACATGTCAATTTACTTGCATTCAGCGGGCTTGGTTTGCGACTCACCGTTAAAGATGTGCTGGTTATCGTTTTGGCCGGTCTCTTGATGATCGCGCTGAATCTGTTCATTCAGCGGACGTCCCTTGGCAAAGCCATGCGAGCAACTGCCCAAAACCGGGATGCGGCTAAAATGATGGGGATCGATATTGATAAGGTTATCACAGCCACATTTCTGATCGGTGGAGGCTTGGCAGGAGCCGCCGGTCTCATGGCGGGCTTATACAATGGCACAGCCTGGTGGTTCATGGGCTTCCGCGCCGGCCTGTTTGCGTTTACATCTGCCGTTCTTGGAGGCATTGGAAATATCAGGGGTGCGATGTTGGGCGGATTCTTAATCGGTCTTCTGGCTTCATTCAGTGATGGTTATTTGAATGCTCGTTGGACTGAAGCTTGGGTCTTTGCAGTCCTCGTGCTAATTCTGGTTCTGCGCCCAACCGGCCTGCTCGGCGAGCAGGTAGGTGAGAAAGCATAAAGGTGTTCCCATGCAACAGAACCTAAAATCAGGTATTACTTTCGGCATCACTGGAGGCTTATTGGCCTTCATTTTTGGAGGCTGGTCAGTGGCCATCATAGGCATTCTGATGGGTATTGGACTTGGATTGTCACTCAGCGGCCGTCTTAAAAGAGAATCCCCCTATCAGACGGCCATGCGAGCTCTTCCGGCTGCAGCGACATCAGGTGCAATTCTTTTGGTTTTGAGCCTCCTACAGAATTCCGTGGTTGAGCCAGCCATCGGCCATCTCCCGGCGGATTCCAACGTGGTTGTTCCTGCTAATCTTTTGGGAGTGCTTGGCGGTATCGCATTTGCTCTAATTACCGCTGCCCTTCATGGCTTGTCCGAAAAGCAAGAACGCACTGGCAGGCTGATCATGTTGGCAGTGGTTGTTATTGGGTTTCCTTTCATGGATAGTTTCACCAGGTTGAACTGGGTGGCCCAGGTTATCTTCGCACTAATCTTTGTAATCCTCGGCATGGGACTGAATATTGTAGTGGGATATGCCGGTCTGCTTGACCTTGGGTATGCCGCTTTTTTCGCCATCGGCGCCTACACCACTGGTATTCTCTCATCACCGCAACATAACATTTACATGAACTTTTGGCTGGTAATTTGGATAGCTGCAGGAGTAGCCGCTATATTTGGCTTAATTCTTGGCGCTCCGACCTTGCGTTTACGCGGTGACTATCTAGCTATTGTGACTCTAGGGTTCGGCGAAATCATCCCAGTCGTGTTCCGTAACTTGATTGATGTAACCATCCAGGATCCACTCACCTGCTGGATAATTCCCGGCATCACCCGCCTATTTGGTGGGCAATCTACCATGGCATGTGTTACGTTGATGTCCCATTTTGACCTGACGGCCGGAGAGAGGGGCATCAACCCAATTGGCCGCCCCTACTTGCCTTTCATTGGACAGTTCACCAATGCTCAGCCCATCCCGTGGTATTTCCTGATCATCGCGATCATATTACTGTCTATTTTCCTGATCAATCGCCTGCATGCCAGCCGCCTCGGTCGTGCATGGATGGCAATCCGGGAAGATGAGTTGGCGGCATCTCAAATGGGGATCGATCCGGTCCGCACAAAGCTTCTGGCCTTTTCAATGGGCGCAACTTTTTCTGGTTTTGCAGGAGCATTTTACGCGGCATATATTTCCGGTATCTTTCCAAGCGTCTTCGACTTCAGTGCATCGATCCTTATTCTTTGTACCGTGATTCTAGGCGGCATGGGGAACATATACGGTGTGATCGTGGGCGGTTTGGTACTTTTGACTGCCGATCGCCTCTTCCTGCCGGCCCTTAAGGATTTCCTCAGTGGGTTGCTCAACCACACTGTATTGCCAGCCTTGGCATCCAACCCTACTTTGCAGGCTGCTGTAGCGCAAAATGCTAATCCAATTCTGTACCGCTATCTTCTATTTGGCCTGACGCTGGTCATCATGATGGCCGTTCGCCCGGAAGGGTTGGTTCCCAGCACGCAAGTCCGCCAGGAAATGCACGCTGCAGAAGAAGCACCCAACCTTGCTGAGTCAAAGAAGAGTTAGGAGACAGCCGTGAGCCTTTTTGAAGCCCGTAAAGTTACCAAGACATTCGGCGGACTTACCGCTGTCAACAGTATTGATTTCACTCTTGAAAAAGGGATGATCGCCGGCCTAATTGGACCCAATGGCGCTGGAAAAACCACCTTCTTCAATTCGATGACCGGTATCTATCCGGTATCCAGCGGCGAAATGACTTTTGACGGTCATGACATTACAAAGCTTAAACCATTCCAGATCACGGCACTGGGAATCGCACGCACATTCCAAAATATCCGCTTATTTGCCAACATGAGCGCAATAGATAATGTGCTGGTCGGAGAACACGTACGTTTGCATTCAAACTTGATCGGTCAGATCGTTCGTGACCCGGCCACAATGAAGGAAGAAGCAAATGCGCGAGCCAAAGCACTCGACCTATTGGAATTCGTCGGTCTTAAACGCACCGATGCAGAGGTGACAGCCAAAAACCTCCCTTACGGTCTCCAGCGCCGACTTGAAATTGCGCGCGCACTGGCCACAGAGCCAAAGATGTTGCTTTTGGATGAACCAACCGCTGGCATGAATCCCAATGAAACCATTGACCTGACCAATTTCATTCAACGCCTTCGAAAAGAATTAAACCTGACCATTTTGCTGATCGAGCATCACATGAAGGTGGTAATGGGAATTTCAGATCGCGTTTCCGTATTGGATTACGGAGAAAAAATCGCAGAGGGCGTTCCGGCTGAAGTCCAGAAAAATCAGCGGGTGATTGAAGCCTATCTCGGCAAGGGAACTGTCACCAAGTAAAGGCAGGAAGAATATTATGCTTGAACTTAAAGATGTTCACACTTACTACGGCAACATCCATGCCTTGAAAGGAATATCACTCAGGGTCGAAAAGGGTGAAATCGTATCCCTGATTGGCTCGAACGGCGCGGGAAAAAGCACCACCCTGCGCACCATTCAAGGAATTAATCGTCCTCGCTCAGGCACCGTCTTGTTGGAAGGCGAAGCGCTGGAAAAACTTCCACCGCACGAGGTTGCCATGCGAGGCGTGGCACAAAGTCCCGAAGGCCGTTTGATCTTTCCGCGTATGACCGTGCAAGAGAACCTTGAAATGGGCGCGTACGCAAGAAAAGACAAGACAGGCATGGATCATGACATGGAGCATGTCTTTTCACTTTTCCCGCGGCTGAAGGAGCGCATCGGCCAAAAAGGCGGCACACTCTCCGGCGGCGAACAACAGATGCTTGCGATGGGACGCGCCTTGATGGCTCGTCCACGCATCCTCTTGCTGGACGAACCCTCGATGGGACTATCCCCGCTTCTGGTCGAGTTGATCTTCGATATCATTCAAAACATCAACAAGGAAGGCACCACGATCCTATTAGTGGAGCAGAACGCCTTGATGGCGCTTTCGATTGCCAATCGCGGCTATGTGATTCAGACCGGCGAAATCATCCTTACAGATACCGGCACCAACTTGAAGAATAACGAAATGGTGCGTAAATCGTATCTGGGGATTGAGTAAACCAAAGAAACAACTTTTCAACACCGAGACCCGTTTTCACATGAAAACGGGTCTCTTTACAAAAGAGCCAAATGGAAATTCCTTCTAAAGCAGATATCGTCATCATCGGCGGCGGCGTGATGGGAGCCAGCACGGCTTATCATCTCGCCATGCGCGGCGTGAAAAACATTGTATTACTCGAACGCGATGAACTCTTTGGGCAGGGAGCCACCGGGCGTTGTGCGGGCGGAGTGCGTTATCAGTTCGGCGCCGAGATCAACATCCGGCTTTCGCTTGCCAGCCTGCCCATGATCGAACGTTTCAAAGACGAGACCGGCCAGGATGTGAACTACCGCAAATGCGGTTATCTTTTTGTTCTCACACAGGAAAAAGATGTCGCTGAGTTCAAACAAAATGTCAGCCTCCAGAATAAGCTTGGCGCAAAAACCGAATGGCTGAGCGGGGATGAAGTTCGCAGACGTTTGCCGCTGATGAGTTTAAAAGACGCGCTGGGCGGCTCATTCAACCAGCAGGATGGACTGGTCGACCCGAACAGTGTCGTGATGGGATACGTCAGCGCCGCGCAGCGCATGGGCGTCAAAGCCGTCAACAACGCGGCAGTTAACGGGATTCGAATCAGCGGGGATAAAGTGGCGGGCGTGGAGACCGCTCACGGTCCGATCGAGACGCGGCTGGTCGTGAACGCGGCCGGACCCTGGTCGGCTCAGATCGGACGAATGGCCGGAGTCCACATCCCAGTCCAACCCATCCGCCGACAAATGTTCACCACCACTCCCCTGCCCGAAGTTCCATCCGATTTCCCGTTCGTGATCGATTTTTCGCAATCACTATATTTCCATCGCGAAGGCGAGGGTCTTTTGGTTGGAATGAGCAATCCAGATGAAAGGCCCGGCTTCGATCAAAACGTGGACGAAGATTTTGAATTGATCAATCTCGAGGCTGCCATCACACGAATGCCGCTGATCGAAAAAGCAGGCAGGGCATCGCACTGGGCCGGGCTTTATGAAGTGACGCCTGATGCGCACCCGATCTTCGGGCGCACGCCTGTGGATGGTTTTCTGGTGGTGGCAGGTTTTTCGGGGCATGGTTTTATGCACGGCCCGATTTCGGGCAAGTTGATGGCGGAATATATTTTGGATGGCAAATTCTCAAGTGTTGACGTTTCAATGCTAAATCTCGAGCGTTTCAAAGGACAATTAAATCAAGAGTACAATGTGGTTTAATTTCAAGGAGAGAATATGAAACGACTTCCCTTATTTGCTTTGTTGTTGATCACCAGTATTCTTTTTTCGGCATGTGGCGGCGGGATGACGGCTTACAAATGCACCGATCCACTTGGATGTGTGGCAGTTGGTACGGGTGAGAGCTTGAAAGTTGCCACTTTACTAACCATGAGTGGGCCCAACCAGGCTTACGGCATCGATTCGCTGCGCGGCATTCAAATTGCAATTGACGATATAGGTAGTGTGCTTGGACATTCCATCGAACTGGTTCAGGAAGACGATCAATGCTCGGAGCAAGGAGGCGCCGACGCAGCCAGGAAACTGACTGCCGATACAAATATCATCGGCGTGATCGGCGCTACGTGTTCCAGCGCAAGCGTTGGCGCCGTGAAAATTCTAAGCGATGCCGGGTTCGTGATGATCTCCCCTTCCAGTACGGCGCCCTCATTGACCGACCCGGCACAACATCAGGCGGGTTTTTTCCGCTCGATCTATAACGATAAAGCGCAAGGCAAAGCCGTGGCAGAGTTCGCCTATACAGTGCTCGGATTGCGCCGGATGATTACCTTCCATGATGGCACCGCTTATCCAAAACAATTGCAACAAGCCGCCTGCGATAGTTTCAACCAAATTGGAGGCAATTGCATCCAGCAAATTGATCTAAGCGGCCAGGATATCCCAACACTTTTGAAAAATGCTGCGAACCTTAATCCGGATGTGCTTTATTATCCGGTATACACCAAAGACGGGGTCGCAATCACCAGGGCAGTCTCTGATGCAGGATTGGGCAACGTGGCCCTGATCAGTTCAGACGGCCTGCTGAGTACGGATTTCATCATACAGTCCCAGCCTGCATCAGCCGGAATGTACCTGTCAGGCCCCGCACCTGTTCAAGAATCGCAGACCTTTGTTGCGAAATACAAAGCCAAATTTGGCGAGGAGCCAAATGCTCCCTATCACCTGCAGGCTTACGATGCGGCCAACATGCTTTTTTACGCCATGCAGCAATCGGCGGTGGTGGTCGGAGACAAGCTTTACATTCAACGCCAGAAGCTGCGTGACGCATTGTACGGAATGCACAACATCAAGGGACTGAGTGGTCCGTTGACCTGCTCCGCTGTGGGCGACTGTGCCGAACCCAACATTGAAATATTCCAGGTTGTCAACAACCAGTTCAAGCCCATCTACCCATAAACATCAACCCTTAAACCGTTTACAAATAGTGGAAAAAATGCCTTCTGCAGAAATCATCACCATTGGAACCGAGATTTTATTGGGCGAGATCGTGGATACCAACACTCGCTACATCGCCCGCACCCTGCGCGACCTGGGTGTGGACATTTATCGCACCATCACCATCGGCGATAACGCCGAACGCATCGCGGCCACCATCCGCGAGTCGATGAAACGGGCTGAGATCATCATCACCACCGGCGGCCTCGGCCCCACCGTGGATGATCCCACGCGTGAAGCCGTGGCCATGGCCGCAGGCGTAGAAACCGAATTTCGTGAAGACTTGTGGGAACAGGTCGTGGAAAATATTTCGCGTTATGGCCGCAAGCCATCCGAGAATCAGAAGCGGCAGGCTTACGTTCCGAAAGGCTCGTTGGGAATAAAAAACCCGGTCGGCACTGCGCCGTGTTTCATCGTCGAGTTTAGCTCCCCCCTCCCTTCGGAGGGGCCGGGGGTGAGGGCAGGCGCAGTCGTCTCTTTGCCCGGCGTCCCGAAGGAGATGGAATATATCCTGCACGAATCCATCATCCCATATTTACAAAAACGCTTCGACCTAAGCGGCGTCATCAAGATTCGACTGCTTCACTGTTCGGGACTCGGCGAAGGTCTGATCGATGAGAAGATCGCCGACCTTGAAACCCTCAGCAATCCAACCGTTGGGTTGGCCGCACATACCGGCGTGGTGGACATTCGCATCGCAGCCAAAGCCAAAAACGAAGCTGAAGCAAATCAAATGATCGCGGAGATCGAGAACACAATTCGTGAGCGTCTCGGTAACGTGGTCTTCGGCGTGGATGAAGATAAACTTGAAAACGTTGTGTTGGACGCAGTCGCCAAACGCGGTTGGACTCTGGTCGCAATCGAATCAGGTTTGGATGGAAGACTCAGCCGCATCGTCGCGCACACCGCCTCTCATCCCGACCTTGACCCGGCCGCCCTTGTGGAAACTGTTCGCGCCGCCCGCGCCGAATCCAAAGCCGACGTGGCGCTCGGTGTTTCCGTCTATCCAAATGAACGCGCCGCAGAAATGATCCTCATCACGCCCGGGGGCGAAAAGACTCACCGCGTTACTTACGGCGGTCCGCCGCTCAGCCTGCCGCGCTGGGCAATGAACCTCGCACTAAACATGCTTCGCACCGCCGCCCAAGAGTCAACATAATGGGCGCGGCTTGTCAGAAAAAAGATACAGGCTGGGTCATTCTCGCCTGGAGTTTGAACGGTATCGGCTGCACCGCTCTTCTGACCATTTTGGTTTTATACCTGAACCAGCAACCCGCAAAGGCTGCCGCCTTTACCGACCCGCAAGGAACGCCCTACCCCACCATCACGCCTGCACCGACTTCTTTTTATCTGCCGACCATCACACCCAACCCGCGCTCCACACAAATCGTTGAACTCACGGCGACTCCCTTCTATCTGACACACGGACAAAAATCCACCGTGATCGGGTTCTCGGCCTCGGGTCGTCCGATCGAAGTGTATACCTTTGGACAGGGCGAGAAGCAGGTCATGATCGTGGCGGGTATTCACGGTGGTTACGAGTGGAATACAATTGCCCTGGCCGACCAATTAATAACTTACATCAACGATCATCCCGAGGCCGTCTCCAGCGATGTGACGCTTTACATCCTGCGCGATCTCAACCCCGATGGCGATGCGCGCAGTCACGATGCAGATGGACGCGTCAACTCGCGCGGGGTGGATTTAAATCGCAACTTCCCCGTCAACTGGTCGGCCGCCTGGGATCGCTCCGGCTGTTACGATACCACGCCGACCACCAGCGGCACGGCCCCGGCCTCCGAGCCGGAGACGCGCATCCTGATGAGATTCATCACGCTGCACAAACTCAAAGCGCTGATCAGCTATCATTCGGCTGCACTGGGAATTTTTCCCGGCGGCGACCCGTGGGACGAAGCATCCAAGCGGCTGGCGCAGGCCATTGGCAAAGTTACAACTTATCCTTATCCACCGATTGAGACAGGCTGTGTTTACACCGGTACGCTGGCCGATTACGCCGTTTCGCAAGGCATCGCCGCCGTGGATATGGAATTGACCAGCCACAGCGACACAGACTTCAACATGAATCTAAAAGTCCTAAACGTGCTGGTGAATTTTATAAAGTAAACTTAGCGGAATAATCCACAGATTGAGCAGATTACACAGATTCGAATTTTGAAGGAAAAATCCGCAAAATCTGTGTAATCTGTGGAAAAGAATTTCTTCCGCGGCACAATGAAATAAAATCAGGAGACAATATGCAAACAATAGACATCCTTCTCGTCAACGCTCACATCCTGACTATGGATGAAAAAATGAATCAATACAATCCGGGCGCCATCGCCATCAGCGGCGACAGCATCGTCGCGGTCGGGCCGGAAGCCGGGATCAAAAAAGAATACGCGGGGCAGGAAACAGTTGATTGCCGCGGCAGCCTGCTCATGCCGGGACTCATCAACGCGCACACTCACGTCCCGATGACTCTCCTGCGCGGCCTGGCCGACGACCTGCGCCTCGACGTGTGGCTGAGCGGATATATGTGGCCGGTCGAGCGCGAATTTGTCTCGCCGGAATTCGTGCGGCTCGGCACACAGATCGCCTGCGCCGAACTCATCCGTTCAGGCGTGACAACTTTCAACGACATGTATTTCTTTGAAGAGGACGTTGCCAAAGCCACGGCTGAGGCAGGTATGCGCGCCGTCTGCGGACAATCAGTGCTCAAGTTCCCCGTGGCCGATGCGGCCTCTTACGAAGACTCGATGGAGATTGCGCGCGACTACATCCAACGCTGGAAGGGACATCCGCTTATCGTTCCGTCCATTGCACCGCACGCGCCTTACACCTGCACGCCCGAAATCCTGCGCGCCACCGCCGAGCTTGCAAAAGAGTTCGACGTGCCTCTGCACATCCACATCGCCGAAACATCTTTTGAAGTTGAAAACATGCGCAACGAAAATGGGATGCCGGTCGTGCCTTACGTCAAGAAGCAGGGTCTCTTCGAAGCCAAAGTCATCGCCGCGCATTGCGTCCACATCGACACAGGCGAGATGCGGACTCTGCTCCACGCAGGCGCGGGCGTTTCGCACAACCCATCGTCGAATCTCAAACTGGCCTCGGGCTTTGCGCCGGTAATAAAGATGCTCGAAACGGGACTCAACGTCGGCATTGGCACGGACGGCCCGGCCTCGAACAACGACCTCGACATGTTCGAGGAAGTGCGCCTGGCAGCCTTCATCGCCAAGGCCGTGACCAATGACCCAACCTCCCTGCCCGCCGCCACCGCGCTGACCATGGCGACTCGTCTGGGCGCGCAGGCGCTTCATCTCGGACACCTGACCGGTTCGCTGACCCCCGGCCGCCGCGCCGACCTGATCCTGATCGACGCCAACCCAATGCACAGCTCGCCAAGATTTTTCCGTGACGGCAACAGCGCTTATGCACAGATCGTTTACGCCAGCAAATCAACCGATGTGAGCGATGTGATGGTCAACGGCAGATGGCTGATGCGCGAGCGAAAATTATTGACTCTCGATGAAAAAGAATTATTGGCGCAAGCCGCAGATGTCGCCAGAAAAATAGATTCGTTCCTGATCGAGCGCGAACAATCCGTGTTGTCGAAGCTGATCGCGCTGGGCGGCTCGACGGAGGAGGAATCGTTCGAGGTGCAGGTCAAGGTCAAAATAACGGACAACCGTCCCATCGTCGAGGCATTGAAGCGGCCCGAGATCGAGATCATCCGCTACCGGCATTACAAGCAGCACGATATCTATTTCGCCTTCGAAGACGAAGTTCAGGGACGCATCCGTTACCGCGAGGATGATTTCCTTGACGAAAAAGGCGCAGTTACCAACACACGTCCGCGTTTGACGCTGCTTGGCCGCAAGCGTGAAGATAAACTTGCGCACGATGTCCTGCTTTCGCGCAGCCGCTTCCTGGCCCCGGCCACGCAAAGCCCGCGCTTCTATCGCGAATATTTCAGGCCCAAGGAAGAAACGTTGATCACAAAAGACCGCGAGCGCTGGCTGGTGAAATTCAAGGACACTGAATTCTTTGTTAACGTGGACGCCATGATCGAACCTGCGATTGGAAATTTTGTAGAGATCAAGAGCCGTACCTGGAGCCGCACCGATGCCGAACACAAGGCGGCGCTGGCGAATGAACTGCTGGCCGTCCTCGGAATTGGCAGAAGCGAAACGGTTACAAAGGATTACATCGAAGTCGTAAGCCAATGAAATGAGCATCCGGGCAACTTTTCATTCATCATCCCGACTGGTTATGGAATACGCCTTTCTTCCATGCCGCACGCAGGTTCCAAAAAGAGATAAACATGATTAACAAAAATTCACCCAGCGCCTCCGACATTTTCACAACCATCATCGCTGTGATTTTTACAATTCTTTTCGTCATCACGGCCCTGATTGCGCTGCTCGTATTCAACGTCGAGCGGCAGGCCTTCAATCCCGCCACCTATGAGCGGGCGCTCGTCAACGAAAATTTTTACCGGCAAGTTCCCGCGCTAATGGGAAACGTACTTTCAAAAAACCTGGGCGCCAGCGCGCCGCCCTTTGCAAAACAAATGAGCGCGACCGAATGGAAGACTTTGATCGAGGCTCTTCTGCCGCCCGAACAATTGCGGGTTATGACCGAGGACGCCATCACACAATTCTTTGCATACATCAACGGCGAGATACAAACTCCGTATCTCTCGTTCGCGCCGCTGAAGCAAAATCTGGCCAGCTCGAATGGGTTGAATGCCGCGCTGACCATCATAAAATCCAGGCCGAACTGCACCGCTGCGCAACTGGCAAACATGATCGCTTCCTTCGGGCAGGAACTCTGCAATCCGCCCGCCGAAATGTTGGACCTGGCAGGTCCGTTCATTCAGGCTCAATTGGATGCAGTCGCCGCCGCCATCCCGGAGCGGGTAAGCATGGTCAAAACGAACACCGCCTCACAACATTCAACCATACAAACATTGAAAGTTTTACGGCTTGTGATGCAGCTTAGCGCATTGATACCGCTGGCATTATTATTTGCCATTACCCTGATCGCAGTCCGTTCCTTCAAAAGCTGGCTGAACTGGTGGGGCTGGCCTCTGCTGCTGACCGGTCTGCCGGGCGCGATCATCGGCTTCGGCGGCGCGCCATTCTTCCGCACGATCATTGAACGCGCCATCTCGAAGCGGCTGCCTGCCGATATTCCGCTCGAAGTGATGGACACCATCCGCAAAGTTGTAGACGCCTCTTTGCGTGAGATGCTCAGACCCGCCGGATGGGAGGGCTTGTTCCTGTTTGTGGCTGGCGTTTGCATGGTTCTCGTCGCGGCATTTCTGCATCTGCGTGAAAAAGAAAAAGTTGAAGCATCCGAAGCCACCACACAAATTTTCTGATTCTTAAATCATCCAAGCTGCCACCATGCAAAATCCGCACAAGGTTTAACGCAAAGGCGCAGAGTCGCAAAAGAAAAAGCAATTAAATCCTGGCGTCTTAACGACTTTGTGTTAAAGAATACCCTTTGTGACCTTCGTGTCCTTTGTGTTTAAAATAGTCCTGCGTTTTGTTCAGGAATTTCATTGATAAGGTACTAAAGATTTCCTATGCAGCTACTCCTCGGATTTATATTCGCAATCATCGTCGCTTACATCGCCTATCGCGCTCACAGCCTGAGTCAAAGCGGGGCCTGCGCGGCGGCCTTCGTCGGCACGGTCATCTTCGGGCTGGGCGGATTATCGTGGGCGATCCTCCTGCTGGCTTTCTTCATCACGTCCACGGCGCTCACACGCGCTTTCAAGAAACGCAAGCAGGGCCTGAATGAAAAATTTTCCAAGGGCAGTCAGCGCGACGCGGGTCAGGTCTTTGGAAACGGCGGCGCAGCGACTCTCTTCGCCGCGCTGCATTTCTTTTTCCCGAACGCGCTCTGGCCCTGGCTCGGATTCGCGGCCGCGCTGGCCGCTGTCAACGCGGATACGTGGGCAACGGAGTTGGGCGTCTTGAATCCGACCCAGCCGCGCATGATCACGGATTTTAGAAAGCGCGTCGAAAAAGGGACCTCGGGCGGGGTCTCGTTATGGGGAACGGGCGCGGCGCTTTTGGGCGCGTCCGTTATCGGCGCGCTGGCCGCCTTCTTCTCCCCCTCCAATCAACTGACAATTTTCCTGCTGATCGCAATCAGCGGATTATTCGGCTCGCTGTTCGACTCGTTGCTCGGCGCGACAGTGCAAGCCATGTTCTTCTGTCCGACCGATCAAAAGGAAACTGAAAAACATCCTTTGCATACCTGCGGCACGCCGACTGTTCAAATCCGCGGCTGGAACTGGCTCGATAATGACTGGGTCAATTTTGCGTGCGGGGCGTTCGGGATTTTGATCGCGCTGGCGGTTCTGGCCTTTGGGATGCCTGGATAAAGCAGCAGCAATTAAACTGGTTTTTTGCTTTCACTCCGCCCGCCTGTTGATAACACGCCGTGTTAGTGACGAATCATTCCGTGTTAATGGATGTATCACGGCGTGTTATTTTCACAACACCCCAGTGTTAATTTTCCAGCACCCGGGTGCTATTTTTATTGGGGTAAAATCAGAGAAAATCATTTCGCAAAGGTTTTGATTTATGCCCAATCTAACAGTTGAGATTTTACGCAGGGAAGCGGCAATATTTTCAGCCGTAGAATCACATTATGCTGAAAAATCATTGTTTGGCGTAACAGACGGCAAAGCTGTTGGGACATACCTTGAGCATAAATTCAAGGAGTACTTGCAAGGAAAGTATGATTTCGAAGCAGGCAATTCAGCCAGTGGTATAGATTTTCCGAATTTACTGGTTGATATGAAAGTTACAAGCATCAATCAACCGCAATCGTCTTGCCCCTTCAAATCTGCCAGACAGAAAATTTACGGTTTGGGTTATTCGCTTCTGGTTTTTGTTTATGAAAAAGTGGATAATGCCGCCAAGAAAACAGCGTCTTTGAAAATTTTGCATACAATCTTCGTAAATGCTGATAGAACAGCCGATTTTCAAATGACAAAAGGCATCCTTCAAATATTGGAAAATCAAGGGAATCGAGACGACATCATTGCTTTTATGCTTGACAAAAATTTACCCGTAGATGAAATTGAGGTTGGCAAGATCGCCGATGAAATTATCAGCATTCCGCCAAAGCAAGGTTTTCTGACCATCTCCAATGCCTTGCAATGGCGGTTGCAATATAGCCGAGCAATTGAGCAAGCAGGACAAGTACAAGGAATTTACAGAGTAAACAAATGACAAATTCCTTGCGACAGACGCAAATAGAATTTGGAGACTTTCAAACCCCTTTGGAATTAGCAAAGCGGGTATGTCAAAAGTTAAATGAATTAGGCGTATCGCCAGCTACTGTTATCGAACCAACCTGTGGGGTCGGCGCTTTTGTCGAAGCATCCGCGCTCACTTTTCCTTCTGCCCAAAAAATCATCGGCGTCGAAGTCAACAAGGTTTATCTGGATGAGCTGGAAAATAGAAAAAAACGGTTTTTTCAGAGTGAACGAATCAATTTAATGCAGGGCGATTTTTTTGATTTCAACTGGAAAAAACTGGTCGATGTTGAAGGCCCATTGTTGGTTATCGGTAATTTTCCCTGGGTGACAAACTCGCAACAAGGCGCAATCGGCGGGGTGAATCTCCCGGCAAAGATTAATTTTCAAAATCACAGCGGCTTTGACGCCATGACGGGAAAAAGCAACTTCGATATTTCCGAATGGATGCTGATTCAAGTGGCGAATTGGATGAGAAATCGTCATGGCTATCTCGCAATGTTAATCAAAACATCTGTAGCCAGAAAATTTCTTAGCCATCTTCATTCAGAAAAAATTGGTGTTTTGCGTTCCGCGATCTATGGCATTGACGCCAGATATTATTTCGATGTTTCAGTGGAAGCTTGTTTATTATTCTGTGAATTTGATGCTCAGTCTCATAACTACGATTACGATATTTATGAAAGCTTTGACAGCGCAAAAAGCCAGCGGGTGGGTCATCGAAACGGTATTACTGTCCGGGACTTGGATACATTTGAAAGATTGAGCGAATATTATGGACATAGCAAAACAAAGTGGCGTTCTGGGATCAAACATGACTGTTCGGATGTCATGGAATTTCAAAAAGTGGGCAAAGGTTACATCAATGGATTAGGTGAAAGCATCGAAGTTGAATCCACTTATCTTTATCCGTTGCTAAAGGGATCCGACGTTGCCAACAATCGTATTGACCAAACAAACCGCTATACCCTTGTCACACAAAAGACCGTTGGCGAGCCAACCAGCCCAATAAAAAAACTCGCCCCAAAAACATGGGATTATCTGGAATCACATGCTAAATATTTGAATGAGAGAAAAAGCAGGATTTACCAGGACAATCCTCGATTTTCAATATTCGGTGTGGGACCTTATACTTTTACGCCGTATA
This sequence comes from Chloroflexota bacterium, assembly GCA_021796315.1. The sequence goes on along the minus strand of JAJYOH010000031.1, from coordinate 1,502 downwards.
AAATAGCGATTTGCGGTCTTTACAAAAAACTGGAGTTTCGCTTAATTCGTCAAATCGAAAATAAGCCGGTGGTATTTGATGATACGGTTTATTTTTTGAGCTTCAACACCGAGCAGGATGCCAATAAAATTTTCAAAATCTTATCTTCGCCTTTAGCAAGGGATTTCTATTCCGCCTTGATTTTTTGGGACGAGAAACGTCCCATAAAAAGCAGTGTATTAAATAGCCTAAATTTACAGCAGTTCGAAGACACGCAAGTTCTCAGACTATTTTAGTCGGCTACCGGCAAAGAAAGTATCAACTCAATATGGGGTGGGTCTTATAAGACCCACCCCATATTTGTTTATATTTTTGATCTGCTGGATTATTGCCCTTCCTCACCCCAAAAGGTGGGACAACAGAATTCGCACACCGATTCCGACCAACACAAGCCCGCCGATGGTCTCGACGGGCTTGCCAAGTCTCTTTCCAAAGATTCCGCCAACGCGCAGGCCGACGAGTGAAAGCAGGCTGGTTACAAATCCAATAATGATGGCCGGATACCAGACAAGAATTCCCAACACGCCGAGACTTAATCCAATCGCCAGCGCGTCGATGCTGACCGCGATGGAAAGCAGAACCAGCGCCCAGCCGCGCGAGGGATCATTATGTGAATCTTCCCCGTCTGTAAATAAAGCTGAATAGACCATGCGTCCGCCGACAAAGGCCAGCAAAGCAAAAGCGATCCAATGATCGTAATCACGGATGAACGGTTCAATGGTCTCCCCCACCAGCCAGCCGATGACCGGCATGACGAATTGGAATAAACCAAAATGGAAGGATAGCCGAAAAGCCGGGCGAGGTCCCTGTGTTTTCTGAAGTGCGCCCGCCGCGAGGCAGACTGCGAAAGCGTCCATGGCCATGCTGATGGCGATCAGAAGAAGCTCAGAGAAAGGCATAAGATAAAAATATCCTTCAAGGTTACGGAATTTCGTGACAATAAAAAAGTCTCCCGACCATTTACATAATCGAGGGACTTTCATTCCATTCGTCTCGCCAGTTAATTATGTTTCCAAACCGTAAAGTCTTTCAACACCGAACCGCCGATGAACTCACGAACGATGGAATTCTCTGGGATCAGTTCCGGCCGGATCGGCAGGAACCATTCGAGAAAAGCCAGCAGGCGTTTGGCTTCGATGAATTCCGGCGTGCCGTGCGGGACTTGTCGAAGCAAAGGCTCGGCCAAAGGTTTCAACGCAGAGAGTTCATAGACCAGCGCCGAATTGAACATCACGTCCGCGTTTTCCTGGTATGGGAAAATATAACGCTTCTCTCCGCGCCGGACGGACTGCCAATTCGAGATCGTATCTTTTGCAGAATAACCGCGTTCACGCGCGTCGCGCACGATGCGCCGGATGAGGCGCGTATCAGTGGTCGAGACGCGGTTGTGGCGGTCGAGGTTGAGCTGAGTCAGGGCTGAGGCATAAATCTTAAACGCGCGCCCGGCCAAAGTCGGAGGCAGG
>JAJYOH010000426.1 GCA_021796315.1 Chloroflexota bacterium | reverse complement strand
ACTGGATGGCGTCGTAACCGTCAAAACCTGAATTTTCGAATATTTCTGCCTGCGACAATATCCTGTTGGTCACCCCAACGACTTTGTGCGACTGTCTCGCTAAGAGTAATAGTCGATTTCTGCGCTCTGCATCCTTAGTTTGTTCAAGTTCGTAGAACAAAATGTCGCTGCCTACCCATTCCCATTCGCGCTCATGAAGCTTTTGCAAGATGAGTGTGATGGCTTCGGCTTCCAAGCGAACGCGGGGCTGGCGCTGGTCGTCAAAGGGGCGGTTTAGACAACAGGCGTCTAGATATATTTTCATTGGAAATTAGTATAGCATAAATCGGTTCTATGCTGATTCCGAAAATTTGCCCGCTTCTATTTCGATTTGTTGGTGCTGACTTGTGAAAAACAACGATCCTTCATGTAGCCCTTATTTGTTACTTTAGGATTCAAATCATAAGCGCGAATGGGGTCCTTCATCCATCCCTTTTCAAAACCCACCGCTGATGCTACGGACGTTTTCAACCGTAAAATCGCGCCTATAATGAGAGCTGGAAAGGAAATATCATGCCTCGTGCTCGCCGCTCGCTCCATCAACTACCTCGCCTTGAGGATACTTGGCTAATTGGCACTCCTCACCTGCGTGCTTGGGTAAAGGAAAAAAACAGTCAGCCGACGCGCCCGTACTTGATCCTAATTGCCAGCGGGAATACAGGATTGTTGTGCGGCAGCAATCTTGTGCCTGAGTCGCCCACAGCCGCACAGGTAGGCCAGGTGCTGTTCAAAGCGATGCAACACCCGCCGCGCCAGCTTGGGAAAGCGTGTTACCCGCGCAGCATTGCACTTGCCGATGCCGCGTTCGTCGAACCATTGCGTGTCCTCCTCAAGGAAGCACAATTGGAGGCTAATGTTTTCTTTACTGAGTTTCCGGACGAATTCTATGAGATCGTCCGTGAATTGGAGGATCATCTACGGGGCGATTGGCCGGAGATGCCGGCCATGCTTGATACCCCCGAGGTAACGACCGAACTCCTAGGTAGCGTGTTTGAAGCAGCTGCCGAATTTTACCGAGCCGCGCCTTGGGTGCAACTGAGCAATGAACAGGTGATCGCCGTGCGGCATCCGAATGAGCGCGACTATCGCTATGCGCTCGTGATGGGGCAGGGAGGCGTGGAATATGGGCTGATGATGTATACGAATTGGCGCGAGGTCAAACACCAGCTTATGAGCGCCGATAATCCATTGTCGGCAGGTTGGCCAGAAGGAGGCTGGCATTCGCTCTCTTACGATACTGCCGATCGCCTGCCTTTCGCGGACCTCGACGCGATCGAACAACATGGTTTTGACATTGCTGATGAAGTTGCCTATCCCGTAGTTGTGGTCATTGATAGGCATGACCAGATTCGACGCCCAACACGCGAAGAATGGGAATGGTATGAGGCAGCTCTGCGCGTGATTCCCATTATAGCGCGCGAGTATCTCCATTCGGATACGCGGGGAGATTACGAACCGATTGAAATGAGCGTTTCTGTGAAAACACAACATGGGCCAATCAATGTAGGCGTGAAATATCCCGCTGGTGAAGTGCCGCTCGGCGATCGGCCAGTGGAATGGATGGAATGGACCGAAGCGGAGGAGGAAAACCCTGTGTTGCCTGCATTTGACCGGCGCAGTATGGAAAGTGCGCTCTCTAAGGTCGCAGGGGAACTGGGAGCCGGGAGCGAGTCTCGCAACCCTGCCCTAGTGCGTTCCCAACAGCTAATGTATCGGGCTTGGGAAGAGGCGAACCCAGCCAGGCGCATTGCACTTGCCCACGAGGCGTTGGAGATTTCTAATCAGTGCGCGGATGCTTATGTTCTGCTGGCCGAAGAGGAAGCCGATACACTCAATAGGGCGCTGGAACTATATGGTCAAGGAATGGAGGCGGGAGCGCATGCGCTGGGAGCGAAGTATTTCGAGGAAAAAGCAGGACACTTCTGGGGTTTGCTTGAAACGCGGCCATACATGCGTGCGCGGGCCGGCTTGGCGGAGACGCTGTGGCGGTTGAAGCGGTACGAGGATGCCCTTGGTCACTATCGTGAATTATTGCGGCTGAATCCCGATGACAACCAAGGGAATCGCTATGCGCTGCTCAACCTATTGATGCAGCTTGAACGTAGCGATGATGTACACGCCTTGCTAAACCAATATCGGGATGAATGGTCCGCTGTGTGGCTGTATTCGCGCGCTTTGCTGGAGTTCGATACGCACAACGCTTCAACGGGCGCAAGAAAGATCCTGCGTGACGCCCTAAAAGAAAATCCATTTGTTCCTGCTTATTTGACGGGCGAGAAGCGGGTACCGAACCGGCGTGTGTACTCTTATGGTTGGGGTGATGAAAGTGAAGCGATTTATTATGCGAGCGAGCATCTGAATTATTGGCGACGAACGCCGGGTGCCATTGAGTGGCTGCGCGCGGAAATGAGACCGAAACCGCCACGCAAGAAATCCAGCTCTCATTCTGTTTCGCATCACACTCGAAAGGGACGCGGGGGTTAGTGTCTTAATGATCACGGGACTTCTTATTGGTGGCATGCAAATAAGGGATGTAGTCCGGGATATTTCCAACATTACGAAGAATGTCACTTGCTTTTAGCCATCGCCCACTTTTATTATTTGTACTAAAAATAGATGTTGCAACAATCCGTAGTGATCTTTGAGTAGGATATGGATAACCTGGCTTCGTGAACAACCTTTCATTATGAAAAATACATATACTGAATCTGTCTCGGAACTATTTACTCTTGGCGAAATGGATTGGGATGAATGGGATGACTATTCTGAATTTGCGTTTACCAAGGAACATATCCCTGAATTGATCCGTCTCGGCATGGATCGTCATCTTCTTGTAGACGTTGCAGATGTGGATGACGATGAAATGTGGGCTCCCATGCATGCTTGGCGAATTCTTGTCCAGATGCGGGCAATGGAATCTATTGCGCCGCTTACGCAAGTATTGGATTGGTCGGAGGAAACCGAGACCGATCTGATCAGCGAGGGCCTGACGGATGCCCTTGTGAAATTTGGAGCGCCAGTCATTGAATCCCTTGCAGCGTTCATGAACGAACCGGGTCACGCTATAGGTGGATATATCAGTGCTAGCGAAGTAATGTCGCGTATTGGCGAGCAACAACCTGAGCATCGAGACCGGATTATTCAGATCCTCACTTCTGCATTGGACGAAAACTTTGAACGAAACGATGAAGATGTCAATGGTTTCTGGATTGCCGATCTGCTTGATTTGGATGCCATTGAAAGTTATCCTGCCATCAAAAAAGCCTTTGTAGCAAACAAAGTAAACCTTCGCGTCGTGGGAGATCTTGAAGATGTGGAGATGGAATTTGGCATGAGAGCGGCGCGGGAAACGCCTGCGCCGAATCTGACCCTGCCGCTCGATTTCATGCGTGCCCTGCGTGATGCTGACGAGATGCTGCCAGTCCTTTTGAAGGATGAAAAGAAGCGGTTAATCGAGAAAGAAAAAAAGCAAAAGAACAAGCGTAAACAGGAAAAGAAGTCGCGCAGAAAAAACCGAAAGCGAAAATGACGCGTTCTTACGGAGGAGCCGAGGCATTGGTTCGTGCACTGCCAAGTCGACGACTTTTTTTGTTGCGTACACCAACAGAGGCCTGAACGGTCTATGTAAGACCACGGTCAATTCACAGGGAAAGATAAGCGTTCTTTTCCGAATTTTGTAAATGTATCATTGAGCGAACGAGGTTACAATGGCACGCAAACGATTCATTCCTCCCGAAATCCAAGAGGAAGTGCAAAAGCTGATTGATGAATTCAATCGTGTGCATCTTAAGGAATCCATGTCCCTTCTGAACGTCTTTTTCCCAAGCAAAGTGAAACGCGGTTATTCGGCACGTTTCAAAGGAAAATATCTTTATTTGGATCGTACCGACCGCCATGGACCTTTGCCCATCTGCCGCCTGACGTGGAATGGCAAAATGGATAACTGGGGTTTTGCCGTCTTCAAGTATTCAAGTGCGAAATACGATCCTGAAGAATGGTTCTTTCCTGGCGAAGAATACGTGGATGGTTCCGTCACTGGTGCAATGAGGGCCGGGATGGAGGCGTATGAAATCAGATAAGGAGAAGAACATGTCGCGTACTCCACAATCACGCGGAAAATGTCAATATTGTGGCGAAGAGACCGCAAAAAGCGGGATGGCTAGGCATCTTGCAAAATGCGACAAACGCTTACTGCTCATTCAAACTGCTAACGCGAGTAAACAACTGGAAGAAAATCTTTGGCACTTGCGCGTGCAGGACCTATATGGAAAGGCCTTCTGGCTCGACCTTGAGATGCGCGGCTCGGCAACGCTCGAAAAGTTGGATGCTTACTTGCGTGCTATTTGGCTGGAATGTTGTGGTCATTTGAGCAAATTCACGGTAGGTGGATGGCAAGGGTATGATATTGGCAAAGCTCGCACGGCAGACGATGTGTTTGCAAAGGAAATTGAACTGCTTCATTTGTATGATTTTGGTACAACATCGGAAACGGAGATAAAGGTGGTTGGATCGCGCCAAGGCAAGCCAACCACTAAACATCCCATTGCACTGATGGCGCGCAACAACATGCCGGAAATGCTCTGTAAGGAATGCAACGAACCCGCGGCATTTCTTTGCCTCGAGTGTCTTTACGAAGCAGATGAGACAGGTACATGGTTTCTTTGCAATGAACATGTCAGGAATCATCCGCATAAAGAGTATGGGGAGCCCATCCCATTAGTCAACTCACCAAGATTGGGAATGTGTGGTTATGAAGGTCCTGCCGATCCACCTTATTGAAGTAGGTAAGTTTGTTCTTGACATGACTCTTGATGTGATACTGGAACCAGTAGAGCCTTGTTCATGGTTCGGTTTATCGTTCAAGGAATGCGTTGCTAAAGCGCAATGGCTACATCTCAATCGCGGGTTCGATGAGAAACAGTCATTTATGGAACTTGCAGAGCGTAACTAAAATACATGCCCCATTTTGTTCGAAAATTAACGTAAAGCAACAAAAAAACCGACCTTTTTGGTCGGTTCTTTCATTTTACTCTTAGCGGCCCCGACGGGATTTGAACCGTCGAAGCGTAACAGGGAACTCTCGGTGTTCGGTGAACAAGAACTAAAATACCTAATGGGATATTTTAGATTGAATGACGATTTGGATTGTATGTCGAAGGATGGGGAATGTCAAGGACTTTGATGAAGAAAACGCGAAAGTCGAGACAAACGTCTGCTTATGTCCCATCATCAAATAGGTTGGTAAATCAATGAAACCGGGTTTCGACCAAAAATCCTACTTTAGTTTTTTATCCCAAAGTGTCTTACAGACGATGACATGGAACAATCCCTCACTTCCGTTTTGGCAGCAAAGTGGTTTTCTTGGCAGGCGTCTGGCTGTTCGAGTGCAGGCTGGATAATCCTTGATCGCCAGCATCGGCTAAAATACAAATGTGTTCTGCGACGATGGAGTGACTTTGTTTGAACAACTGAAAATCATGGCAACTTCCGTGACAGAAGTCTGTGGCTAAG
>JAJYOH010000425.1 GCA_021796315.1 Chloroflexota bacterium | reverse complement strand
ATGCAACCTGTGTCATTCGATCCCGGCGCGGGATACTTGCGAGAAATGTCATACGCCCGAGAAATTTTCCGATGACAGCCTGCGGGTAATTTACCATTTCCAACCCGATAAAGAAAATACACCTTATAGTGTTAGTCTGGTGCTTAAGACGGGCGGTGGGACCAAGCGTGAGGGATTGGGCCGCGGCATCCACTGGCACATCGAGAATCAAGTCTATTATTATGCCACCGATAAATTGGATCAGAGCATCCCTTATGTTCGCGTTATTAACGACGATGGCAGTGTGCAAGAGTTCACTGATGTGACTTCTAACTTTGATCCCTCTAAAGCGGATCCAAGCCAGCTCAAACGAGTAGACTGCATTACCTGCCACAATCGCATTACTCACCGCGTTTATACACCTGAGGAGTCGGTTGACCGATCGATGCAAGCCGGGGCAATATCCACTGACATCCCCTTTATTCGCCGCCAGGCTGTAGAGGTCTTACGCGCGCAATATACTACTCAGCAGGAGGGGATTGCCGGGATAGAAAAACTGGCTGACTATTACAAGTCCAACTATCCTGATTACTATGCTGCCAATAAAGACAAAATCGACGCAGCGGTCAAAGAGCTGGTAACGATTTTCAACGACTCAGTCTTCCTGGATCAGAAATCGGATTGGAATGCTCATCCAAATAACATTGGTCACTTTGATTCAGCTGGCTGCTTCCGCTGCCACGATGGCAAACATTTGGACTCTAATCAGAAGGCCATTCCTCTTGAGTGCAACTTGTGTCACTCCATCCCGGTCGTCAGCGGATCACAGGATTTTGTAACCAAGATCGAGATCAGCAAAGGCCCCGAGCCCGAGTCTCATTTGAATTCCAACTGGATCAGTTTGCACAACCAGGCCTTTGATGCCACTTGTTCGAACTGCCATACCACTGAAGGGGCGGGTACAACTTCCAATAAATCCTTCTGCTCAAATAGTGCTTGCCATGGTAGTGTCCTTAGTTATGCTGGATTCGACGCTCCAAAATTACGGGAAATCCTTCAAGCACAACTGCCCACTCCAGAACCCACTCAGGCACCTGTACCTGTGGTCGGAAATCCAACTTACAATGCAAATATTGGGCCGTTGTTCAGCGCCAAGTGCGCGGTATGCCACCAGGGCGCTTCAGCCCCCAAAGGGCTCGACCTGACCAGTTATAACAACATTATGAAAGGCGGCGCAGATGGTGTTGTCGTTCTCTCTAATGACTCGGCCAATAGTCTGTTGGTAAAAATTCAAAGTTCCAAACACTTTGCTAATTTTTCCGCCGATGAGCTTGCCCTCATAAAGAAATGGATTGATGCTGGCGCGCCTGAGGAGTAATGTGATGGGATCAATTTGAGAATAATGTACATGAACTGTGTGCTGTATAACGCGGGTAGAAGATAGTTTGACAGAATAATCTCCACTGCGCTGAACTAATACCAAGCGGTGAATATATAAGCAGATAATAAAATTTCTGGAATTCGGATAAGAAGGAGCGTGCAAATGGAAGACAAGAAAGATGTATCACGACGGGATTTCATGAAGCTGACCATCGCGGCCATTGGCGGAGTGATTGGCTTATCCTGGGCAGTCCCCGCCATTGTTTATGTTGTGGAACCTGCTCTTAAGAGTTCTCAAGGTGAGGGCTGGATCCAACTAGGCTCTACAGCCAAAATCGAAATCGGTGTGCCCACCTTGTTCAAAGTCAATATCCAGCGGCAGACTGGCTGGGTGACTAATGAAGAGGAATTGGCTGTTTATATTCTGACTCAGGATGGACGCGATTTTGTTGCGATGTCAAATGTATGCACGCACCTTGGTTGTCGCGTTCGATGGATTGCGGAGCAAAATAATTTTGTCTGCCCATGTCATAATGGGGTTTTTGATAAAGAGGGGAAGGTATTAGCCGGTCCACCGCCTCGTCCATTGAATAGGTACGAGGTTAAAGTTGAAAACGATCAATTGTTCATTTTGGGAGGTTAGGATGCTAATCAAATTTGCAGATTGGTTGGATGAGCGCGTTGGGTGGCGTCAGGTCTGGGATGTGATATTCCTGCGCCAAGTTCCGAAGGTTAATTGGTTCTATGCTTTGGGAAGCGCGACCCTGTTTCTTGCTGTAAATCAGGCAGTCACAGGAATTTTGCTGACCATATACTACGTTCCTACGCCTGATCATGCATATGACAGTGTTCAATACATCACAACACAGGTCGCAATGGGCTGGCTGATTCGTGGATTGCATCATTGGGGAGCGAGCGCCATGGTTGTGGTGGTAGTGCTGCATATGCTTCGCGTGATCTTCTATGGTGCTTACAAATATCCTCGTGAAGTGACTTGGATAACTGGAGTGGTCCTTCTTCTGGTTGTTATTGGTTTTGGTTTCACCGGTTATTTACTTCCCTGGGATCAGAAAGCCTATTGGGCTACCACAGTGGGGACTCGCATTGCAGGTACACCTCCAATTATCGGAGATTATCTGCTGAGAATCATGCGCGGTGGACCAGACCTTTCTGCCGTCACACTAGCCCGGTTTTTTGGCGCGCATGTTTGGGTGCTGCCCGCCACATTAGCGCTCCTAATTGGCGTCCATCTCTATTTGGTCATCAAGATCGGTATTAGTGCCGTACCAAAGAAGGGAGAGTAATCGATGAACGACGAAGAGAAGAAAGCTTATCTCGAAAAGTATCATGAAGAAAAGAAGAAAGGTGTTCCTTTCTTTCCCGACATAATCTTCAAAGATGCGGTAGTTTCATTGGTTTTATTCCTCATCCTGGTCGCGCTGGCCTACTTTATCGGCGCGCCCTTGGAGAACCGTGCAAACCCCGCGGACACCACATACACTCCCCGCCCGGAGTGGTACTTCTTGTTCCTGTTCCAACTCTTGAAGTATTTCCCCGGCAACCTGGAAGTGATCGGTGTTGTGCTGATTCCAACACTGGCCATATTGATTCTATTTCTCCTGCCGTTCATCGACCGGAGCCGGTTTCGGGATTTTCGCAGCAGGCCGATCGTCATTAGCGGCACCCTTGTCATTTTGGCGGGCATTCTTTTCCTGACCATTCAGTCAGTACGCGAAGCGCCACCGCCAGCAGAAACCAAATCAGGAGATCAGACGGCAGCCTTATATACCGCCAACTGTGCTCCCTGTCACGGAGAATCAATCGTAGTTCCTGCTGGGATTAATTTGCATGATGTAATTGCCAAAGGAAAGCATGAAGGAATGCCTGCCTGGGGTGCTGATCTTTCAACCGATCAAATTGATGCGTTGGCAGGATTTATTCTCTCTCCGGGAGGAAGCCAACTCTTCACTCAGTATTGTAGTGAATGTCATAAAGTGGATGAACTGGTTTCCAGCAATCCAATAGAACTTAAAAAAGCCCTGGAATTGGGACTAAGCTACCCGCCCCATGCCAATTTAAATATCCCCAACCTGTCCACTGCGATGGATCAGGAGCAACGTACCCGCCTTCTGAACTTCCTGGTTGCGCCAGATGGCTCCAGATTGTTTACAACTAACTGCTCTCCCTGTCACGGCAGTTCGGTTGCTTTCAATGGTTCTAAAGATGAGCTTCGCAAACTGATTAGCACGGGCGGACAGCATCTCGAGATGCCAGCCTGGAAAGAAAAACTGAGTCAAAGTGAAATCGATATTCTTGCCCAGTATGTGGTTGACCCGGGTGCTATGCCATCTGGCAAGCAGTCCTTTGACAACAATTGTAAAAGCTGTCATGGAGATCGCGTTCCGAAAGCTGAAAGCGTAGAGCAGGCCAAGCAAATTATTTCAACCGGCGGTGCCCACCAAACAATGCCAGTTTGGGGATCGGTATTAACGCCTGAACAGTTGGACGCGCTTGTAAACTACACTTTGCAGGCAACCCAGGGCACTTCTGTAGCAACCGGACAAAAGCTCTTTGAAAGCAGCTGTGCGGTTTGCCATGGTCAGTTCGGTGAAGGTGGACCCAACCCAACGCACCCCGGCACCGCCATTCCACCCATTGGTACTGCAGAATTTCTAAAAACGCGCGACGACTTTACGTTGCGCGCAATTATCTCTCAAGGACAGCCGAATGCTGGAATGTCCCCCTTCGGCACATCTTCGGGCGGCCCTCTGGATGATACGCAAATTGATGCGATTGTTGCCTATCTGCGCTCCTGGCAGGATAAGCCCCCGGTGCAGGCTCAGCCCGAAGCGCAGCCAACGCCAACACCGCCTGTGCTTTCTTTAACCGGCGAGAAAATCTACACCGGCTTGTGCACCCAGTGTCATGGCCAGAATGGCGAAGGCGGTGTTGGCCCGGCGTTGAACGATCCCAAATTCCAGCAGGCCAATACTGATCAGAATATCGCTGACACGATCAGCAACGGTCATAAAGATACTTCGATGATCGCCTGGGGCGAGGTTTTGAATTCAGATCAAATCGACCAGTTAGTGGAGTTCATTCGAACTTTTGGCAGTGGAGGCGCCAGCACGGGAACGACTACGTCTACTCCATCAGCCATCCCGTCATTCAGTGCGGACGTTTTGCCCATTCTTAAGAACAAGTGCAGTGCGTGTCATGGGAGTTCGGGCGGATGGGATGCTTCCAGCTACAAGTCAGTCATGGAAAGCGGCGCTCACGCTCCTGTAGTAGTTCCCGGCAATGCAGCAAATAGTTTGCTGGTGCAAAAGATCACGGGAACCCAGAAAGATGGAATGCTCATGCCTCCGGGCGGTAAATTGTCAGAGGCCGAGATTCAAATCATCACAAATTGGATTAACGCCGGAGCATTGGAAAAGTAAACGATGGTTGAGATAAAAAGGACGCCCAGGTTGGACGTCCTTTTTTGTTTTGCATAAATCCTCAGGCGGGTACCGCCTCTGTTGATTCAAGCTTGACTGATTCGTGTTCCTCTTCCTCATAGATTCTATGATCCACCACATGCAGATAGCGGACACCCAATGAGAAGAGAGTTAGTCCGTAAGCCACGACGCCAAGCCCGGCCATCCATTCCACGATGGACGGTCGGTACATGGTGTAGGTGACGGTTAGATTACCGGGCAGGTATGAAACCATCACCAGCAGACCGGTTAGATTGGTATCCCAGCGATAAGCCACTACGCCGCCGACAATGAGAGCCAGCGCCACCATCCGCAAGGTTTGATTCATACGCATCTTCTTGTTGATCAGGATGATCATCGGCGCCACTGCGCCCAACAGGATTTCGCCGATCCAGAAGTTGAACGAAAGCGTCCCGCTTGTAAGAAGATTCAAGCCTTCGGTGCGCCCGGCCTGGTATGTATAGGTCATGGAGAGCGCGTCCCAGAAGCGGAAGTATAAATAAGCGGCCATCATCCAACCGATGAAGTAGGATACGCGTTCAAGTAATTCCTCTTTGATCACGGCGCGTTTGGTCAGCTTTGGCGCCAGCATGGACGCAAAGACTGTCAGCGCCATGCCGCCAGCCACCGCCGATATAATGAACAGCACAGCAACGTCAGGACGATACCAGAAGGGACGAGCCTTCAATACACCGTAGATTGCACCGAGCGAA